>JAZNNL010000134.1:0-48095 GCA_045580245.1 Lachnospiraceae bacterium | reverse complement strand
TTGCTTATCCGTGCCATATTTTACAAATATCTCATCTGAAAAATCCGTTTCTTTGATGATACCTGCTTTTCTGGCATATTCTACCTTTTGCGCCTGATTACTCTGCATTTTTTCTATCTGTCTAATCCAATTTTTAATGGTTTCTATAGCCGTTCCGTCCTTTGATACATAAAAGAAGGCATCGTCTTCCTCCTCATCTTCCTCAAGCTGATTTCTTTTGGGTGCAAGGATTTCCTTTTCTTCCTCGGATAAAGCACCCCCTTTTTCTAATTTATCCAGAATCGTCTCCAGCCTTCTTTTGGTTTTTTGGGAAACATCGGAAAGCTCTGATAAAATTTTGTCGCTTAAAATCATATTTCTGGAAGGTAAAAAGGGGAGAATGGACTCTAAATAGGCATCCATCGCCAGATAAAAATTCCATGTACTTGTATCAAACAACGTATCGTTAAGGATATAGCATATGTTTATATTTTCTTTGTCATTTTCACCTAATCTGTCAATTCTTCCAAAGCGTTGTTCCAGTCTGGACGGGAACCGTGAAATCTGAAAATTAATGGCATAATCAAATTCCGGAAGATTTAATCCCTGCTCCGCAATCTGATAATTTACAAACAAAACGGTAGGATTTCCGGTAGTCTTCTTTCCAAAATTGCCCAGTTCTTCCGAATTAGCGCCTGTAATTACCCGATAGGTTTTATCTCCCTCTTTCCAATTGCCACTGTAATAGTCGTAAAATCCCCTTTCTTGAAAATACCTGCCCAAATCTTCTGCCTGTTTCTTTGTAGCAAATACCACGAAATGATGGTTCTTATTTTTCTCCAAGCAGTTCTGTATGTTGAGAAAAAGACATTCTTCCTTGGACTTCGTATGTTTTGCAATCTCTTCCCCTACTCTCCAAATTTGGGAAAAGCGCCGTTTCGCGCCCTTTTTAGGCGCAATCTCACCATCCTCCGTGGCTTTTTCAAGAAATCTTACCGTATCTTTAAAATAGCGCGTAACCGGAAGTGTTATGTCAAATTTGGCACATATGTTTTCTGCAATTTCTTCTTTTCCCTGCATTGCGTCTGCCAGCTCTTTATGTATTTTTTCTCTCCAAAACTCTTTTGCACAAGTTTCTCCCGCAACCGTAACAGTCTCCTTTTTTAAGATACTGTCAGCCACCCTGATATACGCTTCTATATCTTTCTCGTCTTTTCGAATGGGTGTCGCTGTCAGGAAAACCAGTTTGTCGCTATTAAGCCTTTCTAACGCCTGCCCCTTCCCCGTTTCATCATCTGCCAAAAACAGTTGTGCCTCATCCACAATAATCAGGCCCCAATTTTCTCTTTTGGCTTTTTCAATTCTTACCACATGGTCATTGATTACCCTGATATGCTTTTTTTGTTCCTCACTAAAAGGCAGTCTTTGAAACCAGTCATTTAAAAACTGTCCGGTTTTTACCAATGAATTGATGGTGATTACCAATACATTTTTATCAGGGTTTGCCTCCAGATAACTTAATGCCATGAGGCCGCTGCTGATAGTCTTTCCGCATCCGACTTCATCAAAAATAAAGACGGCATCATTCTTTTCCAACCGTTCCATATTGGCCAGCTGGAGCGGATATAACGTTAACAACGCAGGATTCACTCTATTTAAAAATCCAAATCGCTCTTTCATTGCATCCATATTGTTTTCACACATACTATCCATGCCTCCTCCCCATCAGTACCCTCTGTCATGTAATCTGATGTAATGTCCTTCCGGTGTTACTTTTCATTTTGTAAGCACCATTTTCCGCTCATATGCAAAATAGTAATAGATCCCTTCCAGTATCCGGTTCTCCAAACCGGGCTCTATATTGTCCTCTCTGCATCTTCCAAATAGCCACTTATGCAGGGCTGTGACGATTTCCCGTCGTTCCTTCTTCGCCGGAAAGGTTCCGTACAATCTCTCCCAAAAAGCTTCACCATTCTTGTCCATTTCCTGTTGCATCGCATATACCATTATTTTAGTCAACAACCCGCTATTTTCACATGTTATTGCTTCCAAATCTTTTACTTCCTGTATGGGACGCCACATATCCTCTGCCATCTGCCCGGCGCTTCCATGAAACTGCAGATTTGACAGTATATATCGTCCCTCACTTGCAAGCAGCCCTTCTCTGTAATAACCGTTTTTCCAAAAGTATCGCTTCTCCACATCGCCCATTTCACTACTTAATAGGCATGCCTCCCCAAAGGTGTAGCTTCCGCCGCCGATTCCACATTTTTTCCCTTCCTGATACAATTCTTCCACCGTACTGTCCCAAAGCGGCTCATTGGCCTCGATGCAAAGTCTTACCGCCAGCTGATATTCCCCCATTACCAGTGCAATCAGGGCAGGAGGTGCCACAATTGCCAAATCAACCGCAGGTCTGTTCCAGCTGTAAATCCCCCGCTCCACCGGTTCGCCTTTTTTTAAGATCCACAGCATGTCATCCCGGATTGTTTCCCGTTTTTCCTTCCATGGAATATATGCACCCTCCTTATAATCAGAGGCTACTATCAGCTTATCTTTCATCTGCTTTAGTATCTTTTCTCTACAATGTTTTTCATAAGCAAATTTCATTGCTTTTCCGGTCATTCTGCTATTCATCATACATTCTCTGTAATCTGTACCCATGCTTATCTCCTCCCGATACCTTCTATTTAACAACATCCATCCGCTCTTTCGCAGTCACACAACAAGGTACAACAGGCAACAAAAAAAGAGCTCTGGACCTTGCAGGAATTCTTTCCCGCAAATATACCATAACTCTTTTTATTATTTTAAATAATCCCTTTCAGTCGGATTGCACCTTACACAGCTTAATTTACATCCTGACTATTGATACTCACCACCCGACATATTTGCCGCATCCATCAATTTATTCATGTTGTAGCCAAACTGCATCCCCTGATAGTATTGCTCCATATTTTTAAATACAAATGTAAAGTAATCAATCACAACATCTACCAAAGCCTCATTCAAAATAGGGAAGTCAGCAAATGACAATTTGGTGATGCCGCCGTTTTGATCTCTGTCTGCGTTAATTTTGGAATATGCTCCCTTTGCAATGTCTTCTATCAGCTTATCGGAATATTCTTCCTGTATATTCTGATATTCTTTATAAAGCTTATCCACAAATACGGAAGTCTGCTCCATAGGACGCATACTCCGACCTGTTGCCGTACCTTCCAAATACAGGACACGTTCATCCTGTCTAAACGTAAAACGCGCCGTTATGGTATCATCTTTATACAGATGACTGTAAGTAATCTGTATATCGTTACCTACTTGCTTTACCTGCTTTTCTCCGTACTGGGACAACACTTCATCTATTTGCCGATACAGAACAAAATCCTCCAAAGGCAACAAATTCACTCTGTATTCCTCTAAAGATTTATGACCATCACTCTGTCTTTCTACCCACTTTAAGGGAAGATACAGTCCACACTGTGTCAGCTGCTTGTATACTTCTGTGTGCTGTCCGTTTGCGCACATTCCCAAATAGAGAAGTTTCGAAGGTATCCCTTGCAGAATAACTTCGGAAGTATCCGTTTCCTTCCTATCGTTTTCTGCGTATCCACTTCGTTCCGTTACTGCCTTATTTTCTCCTGAGTCTCCTATGACATTGCCTAAGGTTACGATTTTCATCAACTGCTCTACTGCAGTTTTCTGTAGTATTTTGTGTTTGTCCGCACAACTGATGTATTCCTTAAGTGTCTTTTTATAAAGTACCATTACATCGTAAAATGTCAGTTTATCCAAACTCTCCGGTCTCGGCATGCCAATCTGTACAAGACTGTTTATGATTTCTTCTCCTCTTTGACTGTCATCTGCATCCGGTACCTTTAACGCCAGCACCTTGTCCATTTTTTTGTAGTACATATCGTTTACCAGGAAATTATAGGTAGACTCATACTGCAACTGAATACAGGCTAGGGTCACTAAGATTCTGCGAATCGCAAGTTTCATATCCTCTTCTTCATTGGCATAGATATGCTTCTTTTCCGCTACCTTTTCCGTCAACAAAATAGAATTTGCCAACCGCTTTAAACTTCTGGGATTTCCGTTAGAAATCTTTTTAAACAGATTGATATATTCTTCTTTTTCCTTCTGGGAGAGACTCTCTTCCTGCAAAAAGGATAACAGTCTTTCCAGCATACCATCTAAGCGGTAATAAGCAACCGGCATTTTAAAAGGCATCTGGATTATTTTATCAAAGAAGCTCTGTGCCTTCTCGTCAGACATCTCATGACCGTATTTTTCGCGGATACCCTGAAATACCACAGAAGTATCAATTGCCATTACAAACACACAGTTATCACAGTCCACAAACAGCTTCAAAATTTCCAAAAGTTCCACTGCCCGTACAGGTTGCAGTCTATCCAGATCATCAATAAAAACAACCACTCTCTTTTCCCCATCGTTGGTAGCCTTTAAGATAAGCTCCTGGAAATTACTTTTCAACTGGCTGACTTCGTCCACAATATCCAATTTGTTTCTGGTAAGGACATTATCCACCACGTCTCCGATATCCCCACCGATAAACTGTCTTGTCATACCTACGGTAATATCCTTGATAATGGGGGTAAATTTTTCAAATACTTTTTTCTTTATATCTGTATCTGCAATCCCCTTGGACAGCTCATTAATCATATGCTGTAAAAAAGTAAGTGCCAGCTGGTCATCCATATTAAACTGCGAAAACTGCCAGGTATTAAACCATACATCTGCAATATTCTTCTTTTCTTTCAGGTAGCTTCTGATCATATTCATCATACTGGTTTTTCCGCAGCCCCAATCTCCCTGTACCGCAATCGTCATGGGGGTATCACACTCTTCAATGAATTCAGCAAGTCCCGTCACATAGGATTCTATTTGAAACTCATCATTGTTAAGCAATTCTACCGGTCTGTCAGTATTTCCTATCATTTGTCTTCCTCCTGCTTTTGCTTGTTGGGGCACCTGTTGTCTAATCTTCTCCGCCTAAATCCTTATAAACGGGATATCCCAGTTTTCTTTCCAATTCACGCAATGTGGCTATATTTCTATCCCACTTCGGCTTACATAATTCTACCATAAAAGCGTAAATAGTACCAGCCTCATCCAACTTGGTATCCCCGTATTCCTGCAAAAGTGCTTCCAGTTTTACATTTACCATTTTGTAACGCTTTTCGCGCTTTTTATTATAGTGATGCAAAATCGCCAGATCTTTCTCGTATTTATCTCCTAATTTGTCTTTAATCTTAAGGCTCGTTTTCTCAATGCCGCGCACATTCTCTCCGCATACATTCATAGCCTCAAAAACCATAAGCAGATAGCACATTGCAGTATAGCTGAATCCAAACTCTGCCTTCAATGTCTGAAATACCCCAACATATACCAATCCGGGTTTACATTTCTCCTCTATCTCCCTATCTAATGCGGTTATCCACAAATGGACTTGTTGCATATATGCCGCCGCTTCTTCCTGTTTCATCCGGGAACTCAGATTCCTGCTCTTTTTACCAATCTCTTCCATTTCTTCTTCCATTTCCGCTATCAGTGCCATGGATTTTTCAATCCAATCCGTTCCGTATTCCTGAATGCATTTCCCCAGAAAGATTTCATAAAGAGCTACTGCCTGCATAAATTGAAAATATACTTCATTCTTTTTTTCACATTCACTGCATGTTTCCTGCCCGCAAAGCTTAAAGAATTTTCTCAGCTTTTGCCAGACTACCTCACGCAGCCTCTCCATAAGCAGATATGGTAGCAAAATATCTCCTGCTTCCACATGCTTCCTTGACTCCTCATCCTCGCCCTGCCACAACCGGCAACCTTGCAAAAAAGCAGATTTATTCTTTTCTACATCGAATACATCATCAAAAAAATCATAGTAAAAACTATACTTCTTTGACATATCTCCTGACAGTTGGGCCTGAATATCCCTATAGGAAACTTTTGATTTGCTCTTTGCCTCAAAAACCTCCAAAACCTCCGTTACCAAAAAGGTCTTTAACCCCGCAATGCTTGTTCTGATGTGTGGGGAAACTACTACCTGACGCACATAATACCCTTCATCCAAAAAGCTGAAAGCGCCCTGCTTCGTATCCCGCACGCCCTCTGCCTCATCCAAAACGTGCATAAGATATTCAAAATTTTTAAGTCTGTTTTCTTTACTTCCGTCTCCTGCCAAATCTATCATAAACATGCACTCCCTTCTATATCCGTATTCATAATCTATTATACATACTTCTATATTCTGCGGGAGGCTTTACAGTCGGATTATTACTCTTATAACCATTCTTGCCCCATTTATTATGAATTTCTCCTCTATCTTGTAATCCCCAAATACATATCCACCCCATTGGCAATCCCTTCCACAATCTTATCCTGATATGCTTCCGTTGCCATCAAGGCGTCCTCTTCGGGATTGGTCATGTAGCCCATTTCTACAATCGTTACGGGAACCTGACACCAGTTAATGCCACTCATGGTATCGGTTTCCCAGACTTTCCGTCTTTTGCATCCTGTAGACTCTACCATAGCATCCAGCACATAAGTTGCCAATGCACAGGACTCTTCATATAATGCCCCGTTATAGGGATTATTAGCGGTCTGACAGATGGTCATGGCGCCGTGCACGGAGCTGTCTTCGGAGCCGTTGGCATGGATACGGATAAACGCATCTGCTCCCGCATCATTTGCCACTGTTGCACGTTCGCTGTTACTGATATTTACATCATGGGTCTCTCTGACCATAATGACCTCATAACCGCGCAGTTCCAGCTCATCCCGAAGTTTCAGTGCCACCACCAGATTGAGCTCGTACTCATCCCATCCGCTGACACAACCGGTGGTGCCGCTGGATACTTTTGCCTTCATCTCTGTTGCGCCGGGACCTACCGGTTCTTTTTCTTTGTTTCCCTTTGCCTGATGCCCGGCGTCTATTACCACTACATAACCATTAGCAGGTGCAGGAGTCCGGTCCGCCTGCGGCAGGAAAGCATCTTTCGACTGCTCCGCCTCAGGTGCCCCCTCGTTCTCCGGTACCGGAGTCGGTTCCGGTGTGGGTGCCTCAGTAGGTTCTGCAGTGGGTGCCTCGGTAGCCGCCGGCGTTGGCTCTGCGGTGGGTGCTTCGGTAGGCTTCGGCGTAGGTGCGGCAGTGGGATTAGGTGTTGGCTCAACACCGGGAGTTACCGTTACCCCTTCCTCTGTTGTGGTTGCCTGCACTTCTTCTCCCGCTTCCTCTGAGGTTTCCGTTACCGTAGCTGTTCCCTCCGCCATCGTTTCCTCTGTTTTGTCCTGTTTGCAGGCTGTAAGCAACAAACAACATGCTACCAGTACCCACAAATACTTTTGTATCTTTTTCATCTTCTCTCCTACTTCATAAAGGCATCCAGCAAATGGATACCTGCTGCCATTTCTTTTAATTTCGGTAATTCTTTTTGCATATAGCTTTCCAATTGTGCCACTTCCTCAGCTGTAAAACCTGTATTAGAAATGATGGTACAATCCGGTATCTTCCCCTCTGCCAGTCTTTCTCCTTCGGAAAATGTTACAAAGGCATATTTCTTCCCATCTTTTACGCAGATAGGGGATACGGACATATTCACTGTATTTTCCATAGAAAATCCTTTCTTTCATCACTATCACTGTACTCACCTATTTATCGACTACAAGCCTTCAAACATTTTACTTTTCCATATGTTTTTTATAATGGGCATGCATCATCAGATAACTTGCCATGGATTCTGCCGAAGTACCCACTTCAAAAAAGTCAGGGCACCCACATACTTCCTGAATGAAACCAAAAGAATCTACATAAGCTTCCATGGTTTCTCGCACCTTATCAGCCTTAGGAAGATACTCTTCAGACAACCAGCCTGCATTGACGCTACGATAGATAAAGGCTGCCAGCATCATGGCTGCGGTGCCTTCCGCAAAACTGGTTTCCTCATCCAGAATATCGTAAAAGCGACCATCCGGTAATTGATATTTTAACATGGCATCCAATAAGTCCTGACTATACCTCATCAGTTTTCCGGTCAAATCCTGTCTTCCTTGTCCTATGGCACTTTCCAGTACTCTTGCAATACCCAGTAGTGCCCAACCGTTTCCTGTAGCCCAAAGCTTTTTACGGACAAACCTCTTCGTTCCCGCGTCATAAATATGATATAAAAGGCCTGTCTTTTTATCCTGCAAATAGTTCATGCATCCTTCTATCTGGAAAACTGCTTCGTCTAATTCTCCCATCACTGCCAAAAAAGGGGGTGCCATATAAATGGCATCTACCCAGATCTGGTCCTTGGAATAGCCTTCATAAAAACTGATTTCATTATGACAAATCACGTTTTTCTTTGTTCTGGGCGCTTTTGTCTGTAAATATTGAAGCATTTTTTGCGCAGCCTGCCTGTACTTTTCCTCTCCGGTCAGTTCATAGGCACGCCAAACCACTTCTCCGTTTGCAGCAGGGTCTGTCACCGCGATATTTTCATTAATCACTGCCAGTCTGCCGTCAGCTCTTTGGCGTAGCACTGCATCATGTGCCATGGCTATTGCAGTTTTCACATCTTCCAATTCCCACAGTGCCTGTGCACACACGCCCTGTTCCCATGGATAACGTTGTACTGCTAACATCGCATTTTTTACTAAATCTGTTTTATTGGTTATCATCTTGCCTCACCCATCTTTTCCATAATCGCAGTTATGCAACTCGTCTGCTCTTGCTTAGTTTTTTTACTCCTTTATAAGTTCCCTTCCATTATACGGTACAATTCCCAAAATGCATAGACGCAATTCTGCCAAAAACCTGTGTTAAGTATCTGCCTAAATCTAACTTCAAAAAGACTTTTCTATGGTACACCTTTATTTGCCTTTTCTTCTGATTTGTACTACAATAAAGATGCATGATAATAGCCGGAGTTCCCGGCAGTGACTAAACAAATGTATCTACGGTATCGGGCCTAATGCCCTACGAAAGGAATCCTATGAAACCTATTCTTTCAAAAGAAAACATAAAACCCTTATTTGAATCCAAATATATCAAAGTGTTCGATTTACAATACGGTGAAAACCGCCACTATTACAATGCCACCAGACGCTCTTTGGATAATCTTGTGGCAGTAAAAAACGATGAAGAATTCCGCAATATGTTACCGGATGCGGTGACTTGTGTGGTAATACTAAAGATAAAGGATGATGAACCCAAATTATTATTGTCCAAAGAATTCCGTTATCCTGCGGGACAGTTTTTACTAAGTCCACCGGCGGGACTTTTGGATGCTGAGGATGCAGAAAACACAAAGCCCATTCTTTCTGCTGCCGCAAGAGAAATTACAGAAGAAACCGGCATTCATCTTGCTGAAACGGATTCCCTTACCGTTATCAATCCTCTGCTTTTTTCTACACCGGGTATGACGGATGAAAGCAATGCTTTAGTCTGTGCTGTCATAAATTTAGACAATACTTCCACACTATCTCAGGAAGGCGCTGTGGGAAGCGAATGTTTTGACGGATTTATGCTTCTCTCCCAGACAGACGCCAAAAAGATTTTAAATGACGGCAGGGATACCGAAGGTCTCTTTTATTCCGTATACACTTGGGCTGCACTTATGTATTTTGTATCCGATTTATGGAGGTAAGATATGTTATATCATTATACTGATTTTGCTGCATTTGACGGAATTATCCGATGTGCGGAACTTAGACTGAATAATATTTTGAATATGAATGATGCCGCCGAAATGCGTTTATTTATGAATGGCATCTGTAATGCGGTAGTAGAAAAACTGCGTGAAGACGGAGAAAGTGAAAAGGGGCTTTTGGCAGAAATTTTCTTCCAAAAGGAACTGGCACAAGAATTTCACTATTCTGCCTATGCGGCCTGCTTCTCCAAATATAGGGATGATGCCGCACAATGGGAACGTTACGGGCACTTAGGACAGGGCGTTTGCATTGCTTTCCATGAGGACATGCTAAAGCAAATGATTGCAGGCTCCGTGTTTTTAAAAGAGGTATACTATCAGGCAGACATGCGGGAACACTGGTTAGTGGATGCATTCTTAAATCTGATAACAGAAACTTCAGACCTTGCTGCAAATTTATCTCAGTTGCAAAACTTAATGAACGATGCCTGGGTACAGTCCGCAGCTTTTAAACATCCTTCCTTTGCCAGTGAAAGAGAATTCCGTTTGGTGGTTTCTCCTTTTATTTCTAACGAATTTGCCATTGAGCCCAAATACCATGTTTCTGAGGGACGTATCAAAAAGTACTATCCCCTGGATTTAAACCGTATGTGCGGCAAGTTAAACATGCACTTATCCGATTTAGTAGGAGAAATCATTATCGGTCCTACCTCATCCCAGTCATTACCCATTTTACAGGACTATTTAACAGACTGTGGGTTACATGTGTTAAAGGATAAAATCAGCATGTCCGCATGCCCCTTACGGATGCCAACCACGTAAACTTCGAGGTCGTAAATAAATCCGGAAGACAAATATCGGTGTAAAAGTTTCCTTGCAGACTCGCTTTCGCTCCACGACGGGCGTAACGGATGCTAAACTCAGCCTACCTCACAGAGGTGGCTTCGTTAAGCACCGACGCCCGCCAAGGGTCTGCGCCGGAAAGCTTTTTACACCGATATTTAAAATAGCGATTTATTCACAACCTCTTACAATAAAAAATATATTATAAACCTGATAAAATAATAAGCCTTAATACAAGAAGCACTATTTTCAAATGATGTATAAAAAAATCTCCCCACAGACCCTTGGTGGACGTCAGCACTTGATTTTTTCGAGTATCACGAAGAAAAAATCTTAGTACTGCTACGTTCACCACGGAGCGCAAGCGCGTCTGTGGGGAGTTTTTTTATACTTAATTTCTCAAAGTCCTTCTTGTATCAGGCCTTATTATTTTACAGTAACAGAAGTGATGTGAGGGTTAACACCTTCATACCAGTATAAGAAACCTTCCATATCTACCTTATCACCAATCTGTAAGCCCTTTACTGCTGCATATACATCAGTAGTATTGTCGCACAGATAAGATTCTACAGTGAAAGTATAGGTCTGTCCGTTAGATTCAACGTTAAAGTATAAATCGTCGCCGTCCTGACCGGAACCGTCCCACTTGTAAAGGTATGCAACATCGTTACCATCAGCATCCTGACCGGCTGCAACAACAGTCATATCTTTGAAAGCTACGAACATGTTCTGCTTTTCAATCAGTTCCTCTTTGCCTAACAGTGCAGTTACATCTTCTGCATCTGCTACATAGTTACCTTCTACGATTTCGAAAGTTGCATCAATGATTTCTACTTCGCCGGACCATTCAGCCTTGTAACCGGTAACCTTAATCTTGGTACCCTGTTCCAGTTTTGCGTAATCTTCTTCGCTACAAGCCATATTGTAAAGGAAATATGCGCCTTCACCGTCCTGTGCATAAACAGTTGCGGTGTTATCCCACCAGGACTGCTTAGCCTGTACGTAAGCTTCGATTACTACTTCGCTGTCGATAGCTGCTGCATCATATTCTGCATAGGTCATTACGCCTTCAGACTTTGCATTGATATCTTCTTTGTTGCCACAGCCTACACATGCGAAAGCAAGTGTTAATGCTAAAAGTAATGTTGTTAACTTTTTCATACTTCTCTCCTCTTTTCATTTGATGAATGACAAATCGTCACTATTGATAAGTATCGAAACATATTATACCTAAAATCTACCAAAAATCAATAGTATTATTTACTATTTCTTTTCTTTTTTAATGCTTCATAACCGACATAGAGTACAATCAAAACCCATACTCCTGCCAGTGCAGATAACAATGCAACCGAAGTGGCGGGCAATTTCCCAAGTTCTTTTTTACCTGTTCCGATTCCCCTGCCCTCCAGCTGGTCCAATCGGTACAGCGCATTGATATCACTGTAAAGATTCTCCATATAGGCTTCATCTACAGTTTGGGAACGTCTGACAGCTTTCACCGTATTTTCTATCAGCTGACCGGCCGCGTCACGCAATGAAGCGGAACCGTTAAATACAGGTGTCACAAATGTATTGTCAATATTATCTAACAGAAGCTGTGTGGCATCCAATTTAATGTCATAGTACAATCCGTTGTCCTCTCCGCCTCTGGATAAATAATCCTGATATTCTGCTGACTTCTGCGCTTTCCCGGTTACCGGCACATAGCCTTCTGTCTGGGCATAGGCAATCTGTACCTCATTGGTTAATAAAAACTGCACAAACAACCAGGATGCCAATACTTCCTGAGGGTCTTCTTTATTAAATACACAAACAGAGGGCCCCTGTGAAATCATCTTCGGATTCTCTGTATCAAACTGCGGGATGGGCATTACCACTGTTTCAAATTCTACGATTTTGTCCTCTGCAATATCACATAAAGGTGCGTCCGTTCCCATCCAGGTAGCACCGGCAGTAGAATCAATGGCAAAAATACATTGTCCTGCATTTAAAAAATTTGCGGGATAACTGGAAATCTTAAATGTGGAAAAGGCTTTACTTTCCCCATGCTCTGCGATGGTATACAACAATTCTTTGGTGGTATCGTTAAACAATAAGATTTCCCCGTCTGCGGTAGAATACCCTGCTTCCTTTTGTGCAAGCATCTGTATCATCATATTGTCCGTGGACTTATAGATAAAGGGAATCATGACCTTCTGCCCGTTTACCAAAAAATTTCCTTCCGCATCCTGCGCCATAGCAGCCTCGGATACTTCCCACACAAAATCCCATGTCAGTTTCTCAGGCAAGGTATACCCCAACGCTTCCACATAGGTCTTATTAATATAACAGGCCTCTGTAGAACGCATATAAGGCATGGCATAATAATGTCCGCCAAAAGCACATTCTTCCAAAAACTTCGGAATGATTTCTTCCCGGGTGGGCGCATCAAATAACACTTCACTACCGCCAAGTCCGTACTTTTCATTTGTAAACAACTCATCCAGTGCTACCACCTGATTCGTACCGGTTAAATACGTTGCAATGTGGTCCGGATAGGTAATGCACACATTGGGTGTGGTATTGGTTGCAATATTGGTTATCACATCATTATAAATTCTTCCATAATCCGTATACAGACGTAAATTGATGTGCACATTGGGATACAATGCTTCAAAATCTGCAATTGCCTGTGCATAGATATCGGTCTGGGTCTTATTGGTATCGTTCTTTGCCCAGAAAGTAATCTCATACTCTCTTGTAGTATCAAATTCTTCCGGTACCACAAAATCTTTCAGTCCGATATTCCCGTGACAGCCGGATAAAGTCAGGCAGCTTCCTACGAAAAATGCCATAAGAAGTATCAGTGACGTTACTCTTTTTCCAAATTTCATCATCCCTTGGTACCTCCTCTTGACACACCTTCCATTATCTTTTTATGGAAAATCAAAAACAGAATAATTAAAGGTACGGAAATTACAACTACCGCAGCCATCATGGCCGGAATATTTTCACGTCCGAAACCATTTTCGCGGATTTCCTGAATACCGTTGGATACCAGATAATAGTTGGGGTCATCAGTAATCAGTCTGGGCCAGACATAAGAGTTCCAGCATTCTATCACTTTTAAAATCGTAACGGTAATCAAAGTAGGCTTGGATATGGGTATCATGACTTTTAATAAATACTTCAAATCCGAAGTGCCATCCACCTTCGCCGCATAATATAAGCTGTCCGGTATCTGCTCAAAATTTTCTTTTAACAGATAAATATAAAATACCGATGTTACCGACGGTAAAATCAGTCCCATGAAGGTGTTACGCATATCCAGATTGGTAATCGTTACAAAATTGGTAATAATCACCAGTTCATTGGGAATCATCATCAGGGAAAGGAAAATCACAAAAGCTACGTTCTTTCCTTTAAAATCCAGTCTTGCAAAGGCAAATGCCGCTAAGGTAATCACCACTAACATAATGCCTGTGGTCACAACGGTAAATACAGCTGTATTCAAAAAATACTTGGCCAATGGCACAGCCGTAAAGGCATCCACGTAGTTCTGCAATGTGGGAGACAATGTATAAAACTGCGGAATATACTCGGAGTTATATGCACTGTAGCTTTTTACGGAAGTCAAAATCATCCAATAAAAAGGAAACAGTACCATAATGGCCCAAACAATTAACAATGCGTAGGTGATACACTGCATCACTTGTTTTCGCGTCCGGGCATTCCGCTCTATTTTGCTGTAATCCATATTATTTTCCATATAAAACTCCATTCTTAAGACTCTTTTATGAAACAGTCATCTTTCATACAAACAGTCTCTAATAGTGAACCTTTTTCTTGCTGATTAACAGGTTAATGCAGGTAATGGTAAGTATAATGGCAAACAGAATAATTGCTGCCGCAGATGCATAGGACGGATACCCGCCACTGTCACCGTAAAGCATATCGTAGACATATCCTACAATGGTATTCATCTCTGCCGCATTTAAATCCGTACCAAACAAAGCTACCGCATCGCTGTAGGCTTTAAATGCACCGATAAAGCCTGTGATAATCAGATAAAACACCATCGGTGAAATCATCGGCAATGTAATCCGTGTAAAAATCCTGAATTTGGAAGTACCGTCCACTCTTGCCGCATTGTAATATATTTCATTTACCGAAGCCAGTGCACTGGTCAGTATTAAAATCTTAAAGGGTAATACAATCCAAACCGTATAAATACACAATACCAGCATCTTTGCCCAATAAGGACCGTCGATAAAGTCCACACTGCTTCCGCCGAACAGATTTATCAGCAAATTGATAAGTCCGTCCGAATAAGCCGTCTTTTTAAATAAAATCATAAATACCAGACCTACCGCCAGTGTATTGGTAACGTAAGGCAAAAAGTAAATGGTCTGGAAGAGATTTTTCAGTGCCGGAATAGAACTTAATCCCAAAGATATCAACAGGGCAAGTCCCGTGGACAAAGGCACCGTAATCATTACCAGAATAAAAGTATTTTTTACTGCCTGTAAAAAATAAGGGTCCCTAAGCACATAAGCGTAGTTATACAAACCGATACCGAAAGATGTCTGCGATGCGGAATTGTATCCTTCCTCAAAGGAGTAAATAAATACATCGATTAAGGGATACACCATAAAGATGCCGAGAAATAACATGGCAGGCAACAGATACAGCCACCCTTTTACGTTATTGTTTTGCAATAGTTTCTTAATCATATTCCTACTCCACTTCTACCTCAAAACCAATTCTCTCTTCCGTTTCTTTGCTGAAAATATCTACCTTGTGGGGTGCAACTAAAAAACGTACCGTTTCCCTGTCCGTATCCACAATACAATCCGTATCAATAATAGAACGGATCACTGCGTTGGTATTTAAGCATGCCTTATGGGTAGAAATAATACTGCTGTCCCTTCCCATAACTTCCACACCGCTTAATTTGCATACCAAAGGTCCGTTTTCATCCACAATAAAGCCTTCCGGTCTGATACCTACATACACTTTTTGTGCTTCTACGCCTTTTACGGAAAGAATGGCATCTTCTCCTGCATAAAGTTTACCGTCCTTCACTTCTCCCTCAAATACATTGATGGGGGGTGTGCCTAAGAATTTTGCCACAAACAGATTTACCGGATCATCATAGACTTCCTGGGGCTTTCCTAACTGGTGGAGGCATCCGTCCTTCATAACCACAATCATATCGGAAATGCTCATGGCCTCTTCCTGGTCATGGGTTACAAAAATAGTGGTAATTCCGGTTTCCTTCTGGATTCTTCTGATTTCTTCTCTGGTCTGCAGGCGCAGACGGGCATCCAGGTTGGATAACGGCTCGTCCAATAAAAGCACACGTGGCTTTTTTACCAGCGCACGGGCTATTGCCACACGTTGCTGCTGCCCGCCGGAAAGTTCTGCAGGCTTTCTGTCCATTAATCCTTCAATCTGTACCAGTTTTGCTGCTTCATAGGCCCTTTCCTGCATCTGTTCTTTGGTCAGTTTATCTTTCCCTTTCAGGTTTTCTAACGGAAACATAATATTCTTCTGTACTGTCAGATGGGGATAAAGTGCATAATTCTGGAATACCAGACCAATCCCTCTGTTTTCGGGAGGTAAATCCGTCACATCATCCTCCCCGAAGAAAATACGTCCGCTGGTAGGTTTCTGCAAACCGCTGATTAAATTAAGCATCGTACTTTTGCCGCATCCGGAAGGTCCCAAAAGACCAATTAATTTACCGTCCGGAATGGTAAAATCAAAGTCGTTGACTGCAATCACCTCTGCAGGATTTTTCTTGTCACGACTGGGAAATTTTTTTGTCAGGTTTTTTAAAATTACTTCCATAATATCCCTTCCTCTCCTTATATCTTTTCTCATTATAATGAAAAAAATGGCAAATGTCCATATTTACAAGTTTCTGCATCTTTATTTCATTTTAAGCGAAACCTGATCTTCCAAACTATTTTGAGATTTTACAAGATAAACTTGAAAAATAATTCCCTCCAACCCTTAACATTTATAAACAAATGTGTTACAATACAAAGAAGATATTTTGCACATAACAAAAGGGAGGGTCTTATGTTCAAAAGAATCGGCGTCATTATTTGTGAAGGATACAGCTCTTATCAGTCTGCATTACTGAAAGGCATTAACAGCAAAGCACACAGTCTTGGTTACAATGTGCTTGTTTTTACAACCTTTACCAAAAAATGCTTTTATGAAGGCTATGAGCATGGTGAAAAAAATATTTTTAATCTGATTAACTTTGAGCAGTTAGACGGTTTGATTGTAGCCGGGGATACTCTCATCATGCGCGGACTGCAGGAAAGTCTCTATCCTCGTCTGCAAAATGAGTGTAAATGCCCGGTTGTATTTGTTGACTGTATCAATGATATGGGATTTGACAATATCACCACCAATGATACTGCCGATTTCGAAGAAATTGTGGACCATTTAATTGATGTTCATGGCTGCCGTAAAATTCTTTTTTACAGTGGACCTTATGAAGTCTCCACTACCCAGACCCGTTATGAAGGATACAAAGCCTCCCTTGCAAAACATAACATGGAAATTGACCCTGATTTTGTAAGTTTTGAAGGAGATTTCTGGATCAAAAGCGGGCAGGCAGTTGCTACCCAGATAATAGAGGGCAAACGGCCCCGTCCCGATGCCATTGCATTTTGTGGGGACAATATGGCTGTGGCAGCCCAGAAAACCTTCCAGGAAGCCGGTTGGAACATTCCCAAAGATATTATTATTATGGGGCATGATGCGGATGACGTCTGCTTAGGTTGTATCCCCCCCATTACTTCCTATACACCGCCTGTCATTGCTACCGGTTCCAATGCTGTTATTGCACTGGATGCTAAAATTAACGGTACCACGCCTACCAAGTGGTCTCATTCCCGCGGCCGGTTGGAAATGGGCGGCAGTTGCGGTTGCTGCGAAGATTTCAGTTATACCAAGCGAATCTATTATCGCAGCGAAGCCAGTTTTACTTATGACCAGTTTTTAGACAGTAGTATGATGGAAGACTTAGCGGAAGCGGATACTTTCCTTCGACTGTTAACCCAGATTAACTATTTCCTTTATCTGGTACCCGGCTGGAAAGAATTCCATTTGTGCTTATGTAACAACTGGTTAAATTATGATGCTTTTAATGAAAACGATGCATACCTGACTGAAGGCTATACGGATAAAATGATTCACTATATTAAGTCCAAAGCCGGAAAGTCCCGTATTGTCCAGGAAATTTTTGATGTGAAGCAAATGTTACCCACCCTGTATGAGGAAACCGCAGAACCGGCAACATATTACTTCCTTCCCATTCATATGAACAAAAAGTGTTTCGGTTACTCCGTTCTTTCCTATGGCAATACCAACAAGGTATTCGATATTACTTACAAAAACTGGACCAAGCATGTTTGTAATGCACTGGAATATTTCCGCATCCAGTCAAAAGTATCCAGTTTTGCACTAATCGACGTACTGACCGGTTCCTATACCCGTGCCGGTATCCAGCAGAACATTAACATGTTATTAAATCACATTCATGATGAAAATTACCGTTTCCTTGTGATGATGATGGACTTAGATGAATTAAAATACATCAATGATACATTCGGACATCAGGCCGGTGACCAGGCAATCCATGAAATTGCCAAAGCGTTACGCTCCGTATCCTCCGAAGTGGAATTATGTGCCCGTATCGGTGGCGACGAATTTGTGCTTTTAGGTTGCGACGACTATCCGGATGAAAAAATTGAAACTACCATCCATGGCTTGTTTGAAATCCTTGACAATATCAACCGCTCCGGTAAATATCCCTTTAAGCTTTCAGCCAGCATTGGCGGTGCAATGGGACAGATTTCAGAAGCGAAAGATATTGAAGCATTATATAAAACTGCCGACAGCAGTATGTATGCCATGAAGAGTATTCATCACCAAAAATAAAAATGCATACAAAAAGGAACCCGCAAAGGGTTCCTTTTTTGGTTATATGCAATTTTTCTGCATTCTTCACAAAAACATCACCGTCCGATTTTCAAAAACATTCCTTTCGGCCTTCCACATGGGGTATAAACACTTTTTGATTCCCTATGATTACAAGCTCAAATGCAGGTTTGTTTAAATCAATGCAAAACAAATTATCTATGTACCTCTTTATAACCGGAACCTATATATGATATACTGTATGATGTATAGGCGGATTTCATAATCTGACTAATTATCAAGATATACATAAAACACTACAAACTGTACTCCAAAGGAGTTTCTATGAAAACGTATTCATTAAATTGGAGTGTGGGATATACCGCCTCCCCCGATATCTACCCGGAAGAAATGTTTCCTGCAAAAGTTCCCGGTTCCGTTCAGACAGACTATGCGGCCTACAAAAACTGGGAACCTTATTATAAGGACGCCAATTTTTATGACTATGCCCGGTTCGAGGACGTATACTGGCTTTACACTGCGCCTCTCACCTTTACATTGTTACCCGGTCAAAAGGCAACACTTCGCTTTTCCGGTATTGACTACAAGTATCAAATCCGTGTTGACAATGATATTCTCTGTGAAGGGGAAGGTATGTTTGCTCCCGTTTCAGTAGATGTAACTGCATATGCAGGTAAAAATGCCACTTTAGAGGTATGCATTTTTCCAGCCCCCAAAGCGGATGATTCTAATACCCGCACCCAGGTAATCAAAAGCTGTAAAGCTGCTGCCTGCTATGGTTGGGACTGGCATCCCCGCCTGATTTCTGCAGGCCTTTGGGATGAAGTGCAACTGTGTATACAGGATACACCTGCCATCAAAGAAATGGACGTATCTTATGCACTCAGCGATACCTGCGATACTTGTGAGATAAAAATACAGACAACTCTTACAAATACCTGCACCGTTAAAATAACCCTTTCAGAAAAAGATACTATTTTCGCTAAGCAGGCCTGTTCCGCAGAAGAAAGCGTTCACGATAAAGGTGCTATTGTTCTTGAAAAAATCTTTACCGCCAATGATTTGCTTACTACCGGTATAGAACAAGCTAATTCTGCCTCTGAGTATATAGGCACATATTCTCTTACCCTGCCTTCACCCAAGTTGTGGCAACCTGTCGGTTACGGCAACCAAAACTTATATGTATTATCGTTTTCTACCCTGAACAGGGAAAGTGATATTACAGACGAATACCAACGTACCATAGGTTTCAGACGTACAAAACTGGTGATGAATACCGGCAGTTGGGAACGTGAAACTGAATTCCCCAAGACCCGCTCTGATGCGCCTGCCACTTTAGAAATTAACGGTCGCCGCATTTTTGCAAAAGGCTCAAACTGGGTCAATGCACAGGTATTTCCCGGGGATATGAACGAAGCACATTATCGGGAACTGCTGACGCTGGTAAAAGATGCCAACATGAACATTTTGCGTATCTGGGGCGGCGGCTTTATCAACAAAGAAAGTTTTTATGATTTGTGCGACGAAATGGGTATCATGGTATGGCAGGAATTTCCGCTTGCCTGTAACGAATATCCTAACGACGAAGCGTACCTTGCTGTTTTGGCAAAAGAAGCCACCGCTATTGTAAAACGTCTCCGCACCCATCCCTGTCTGGTACTGTGGTGTGGTGGCAACGAATTATTTAACAACTGGTCTAAGATGACGGACCAGCACCATGCCCTGCGCCTTTTAAACAGTATCTGTTATACGGAAGACCGCCACACTCCCTTTATCATGACTTCTCCTTTAAACGGAATGGGACATGGTCACTATATGAATTACGACGAAGAAACCGGCAAGGAATTTATCACACTCCTATCAAAAGCAACCAATACCGCTTACACAGAATTTGGTTGTCCCGGTGCTGCTTCCCCCGACTATATAAAATCGTTTATCAATGAGACCGATTATGCAGACTGCAATCCGGACAATAAAATCTGGTGTGCACATCATGGTTTCTTTGCATGGCGGAAAAATTGCTGGATTCGCACACCTGAAGTAGAATACTTTTTTGGTGAGTACAAAGATAAAGAAGATTTATTTGAAAAATCTGCTTTTTTACAGGCTATGTGTTACCGCTCCTGTTTTGAAGAAATGCGTATGCAATGGCCCCAATGCTCCATGGCACTGAATTGGTGCTTTAATGAACCCTGGCCCACGGTTGCCAATAACAGTCTGATATCCTGGCCCAATGTGATAAAACCGGCCTATACTGCAGTCAGAGAAGCACTTCGTCCTACCCTTGCAGCCCTTCGTATTGACCGCCACTTATGGTATGCGGGTGAGACTTTCCGGGGTGAAATCTGGATTTTAAATGATAGCCTTTTGGGATTACCTTCTTCCGAAATTACTGTTTCCTACGCAATTGGCAGTATGCCGCCAATTAAGTGGGGCACTTTGTATTATGAGACAGTACCTGCACAAACAAACTTACAATGTGGTATTTTAACCTTCTCCATCCCGAAAGACTTTAAAGGCGAATTACATATTCATTTAGAGGTTGCATCCTGCCCTGAAATGCAATCTTCTTATACGTATCTTTGCCGGATACCGGAAGTTGTAAATTTAGAAGGCATGCTAAATACCTAAAAGAAAGAAAAGGAATCACTGATGCGAAAACTATTTTACGAAGATATAAATATAACTGATTTTTCTGCTACCGTTTTATCCTGCACCTATGAAGAAGACAAAAAACTGTATAAAGTATTGCTGGATGCCACTGCATTTTTTCCGGAAGAAGGAGGACAAAGTGCAGACAAAGGCACTTTAGACAATTTGAATGTGGCAGATGTACAAATTGAAAATGACTGCATTTACCATTATGTAGATAAGCCCTTAGAAGCCGGCGCCACCGTATCCGGACATGTAGACTGGGAGCAACGATTTGACTTTATGCAGCAACACTCCGGCGAGCACATTATCTCCGGCCTGGTACATAAACATTTTGGATATAACAACGTTGGGTTCCATTTAAGTGTAAACGAGGTAACACTGGATTTTAACGGTACATTAACCCCTGCAGATTTAGTAGCCATCGAAAAAGAAGCTAACCGGGTTGTATTTGATAATCTCCCAATCCAAATCAGCTATCCTACCAACGAAGAGCTGGCAGAACTGACTTACCGCAGCAAAATTGAAATAGAAGGCCAAGTCCGCATCGTAACCATTCCCGGTATCGATGTCTGTGCCTGTTGCGCTCCCCATGTAGCATATACCGGTTCAATCGGTCTGATTAAAATTGTAAATGCCCAAAGTCACAGAGGTGGTGTGCGCCTCAATATTCTTTGCGGAAATCGTGCTTTAGAAGACTATAAAGCCAAACAGGACAGCGTTGTTTCCATTTCAGGACTACTATCAGCTAAGCAAAATCTGGTATCGGATGCCGTTCTTCGCTTAAAAGAAGATGCTCTGCACCAGAAAGAAAAATACAATGCCCTTCAGGCAGAATATTTGCATTTAAAAGTAGCCTCCTTGCCTGCCCCGACCGAAACCGAAAATGTAGTTCTTTTTGTAGACCCTATGGACACTATAGCTATCCGGAATGCCGTAAACGAACTGACAGCACATTATACAGGCTATTGTGCAATATTCTCAGGCACGCAAACAGACGGCTATCAGTTTATAGCCGGCAGCCAATCTGCGGACTGTAAAATACTGGCACAAACCCTTCGGGAAAATCTTGGTGCAAAATGCGGCGGCAACACTCCCATGATTCAAGGAAGTATCACCGCCGCACCCG
Source organism: Lachnospiraceae bacterium (assembly GCA_045580245.1). GTDB lineage: Bacteria > Bacillota > Clostridia > Lachnospirales > Lachnospiraceae > Acetatifactor. The sequence goes on along the minus strand of JAZNNL010000134.1, from coordinate 25,895 downwards.
AAATAATTACACAATATATTTGTCCGGATACACAGGCCTAAGCATTTGCTTTGGCCTTTTCTCTTGCTTTAAACAGAAACAATAGTGCCAGAACCATTACCATACCTACCGGCAGGCTAATCCACGCACTCTTCGTAAGACCTGCCACGATATAGGCTACAAAAGAAATTGCTGCTACCACTAGCGCATAGGGCAACTGTGTGGACACATGACTGACATGGTCACAATCAGCTCCTGCAGATGCCATAATGGTTGTATCTGAAATCGGAGAACAATGATCTCCGCAAACAGCTCCTGCCATACATGCAGAAATGGAAATAATCATCATGGTGTGGTCTGTTCCCATAAACACTTCTACTACGATGGGAATCAAAATACCAAAGGTACCCCAGCTGGTTCCCGTTGCAAATGCAAGGAACGCTGCCACAAGGAATATAATAGCAGGCAGAAAAGCCATTAAGCCTTCTGCACTTCCCTTCATCATCATTTCCACATATTCTTTTGCACCCAGGCTGTCTGTCATTGCTTTTAAAGTCCATGCGAAAGTCAGAATCAAAATTGCCGGAACCATCGCGATAAATCCTTGGGGCAGACACTCCATACATTCTTTTAATTTCATGGAACGGCGAAGTATATAATAAAGAATGGTAATCACTAACGCCATAAAACTTCCTAACATCAAACCAATTGACGCATTGCAATCAGAAAATGCCGTTATAAAATCTACACCTTCAAAAAAACCGCCTGTGTATATCATGCCAGTTACACAACTGATGAGCAATGCAATAATAGGAACCACCAGGTCAATTACCTTTCCTTTTGCATTTCCGTCCTTCTCTGTAGCCAGTTGTGCCATTTCATGCATGCGGCTTACTTCTGCTTCTCTTTCCTTCATGGGTCCGAATTCTACTTTCATCAATATGGACGCAATCATAAAGAAAATCGTCAGCAGGGCATAAAAGTTAAAGGGAATGGCCTGTAAAAACAAAGAAAATCCATCTTCTCCCTCTACAAATCCGGATACTGCAGCTGCCCATGAGGATATGGGTGCAATAATACAAATCGGTGCCGCCGTAGCATCAATCAAATATGCCAGTTTCTCCTTGGAAATCTTATGTTTTGCCGTTACCGGACGCATAACACTTCCCACTGTCAGACAATTAAAATAATCATCAATGAAAATCAGGACTCCCAATGCCACCGTAGCAAGCTGGGCTCCTACTTTTGTTTTAATCTTCTTACCTGCGAACCGTCCAAATGCCTGAGAACCGCCTGCTTTATTCATCAGACATACCATAACCCCTAAAATAATGAGAAAAATCAAGATACCAATATTATCCTTATCAGATAAAACACTTACCATTCCATCCTGAAAAATGTATGTCAATGTTCCCTCAAACTGAAATCCCGCATTAAATAATGCACCTACTACAATACCTATAAATAATGAACTGTATACCTCCTTGGTAATAAGAGCCAAAACAATGGCAATTACCGGTGGCACCAGTGCCCAGAATGTTGCGTACATAATTACTAACCTTCCGGCTACTTAGACATAGCCTTTTTCCTCTCTACTTTACTTTTGTACATATCTTCATCTGCTTCGTTAACCACACCAATGATATACAAACTGTCATCTATGGGTGCGATAGCACAACCGATGCTTGCGGATATAGGATAAGGCTTTCCCGAAGTCTTATCCGCATAAGCAATTTTATCATAAAATGCTTTCTTGCGTTCTGCCATATCCTGTTCTGTATACTGTCCTACTCCTAATACATAAAATTCATCCCCACCCGCACGGATACAGATTTCTTTTTCCCTGCAGGTTCTGATTGCCGTGTCACAAACCAGTTTGATGCCAAAATCGCCCTCAGCATGTCCAAAGTTATCATTGACATACTTCAGACCATCCATATCAATAACACTGACAAAAAGGCTGTCACCTTCTTTTGCCTCTGCAAGCATCTGTTCCAGACGCATATCCATACCACGGCGGTTATAGGCACCGGTCATAGCATCATATATAGAAAGTTTTCTCAGTGTATTCTTTGCCTGTGCAGTTTCCAGTGCATTATTAATATTTCGCAACCAGTTTCGATACACAATTCCTACTTTTTTGGTTTCCGTCAATTCTCTCTGCAATACAGAATATCCCCACATTTTTTCTTGAAAATGTACTGCCGAAAAATAATATACATAAGGTCTGTCGTGTTCCTCAAACATCTGGGGCAACATCCATTTGGTTTCAAAGATTTCACTCTTTTCATCCTCATAGTAACCTGTTCCCTCTTCTTTCATCGTCACCACCACAGTTTTCATCCGTTCAGGATAACCGGATGTCATCACGCTAGTGTGATCCAGCCAGTCTTCCCGTAAGCATAAGAAGAATTTATTCATAGGTCTTAAGAAATAAGTGTTCATATAAATCTTTTCTAAACACTGGGCTGGTGTTTCCGTTGCGGAAAGCTGCTCTATCAGATAACTTTCCATCAGAATACCGATGTCTATGTTATCAAGCCAGTCTCCTTCTTCATAGTTCCTACACAAATAGTAAAATGATTCTTTAAAACTTCTTGCGGTATGCAGAAGGTCAGGTGCACATCCACAGCTCATGCCCTCATGCAAATACTTCCCCTTTTCTCTCTTGTACGGTACTACTTCTGCATTTGGTTCCATTTTTTTGCGCAACATATCCACCGCCTCTGCGGCAGTTTTGGCCTCATTGGATTCAAATGACGTAACTGAAATTTCGTTCAATGCAGCTTCCTGAGTTGCTTCAAATCCCAGAACAATCACTTCTTCCGGTACCTTCACCCCTTTTTTTGCCAACTCATTTGCCACCCCGATGGCCATATGGTCGCTGGCACAAATCACCGCTTCCGGCATAGATAATTCACCGTTGGCAAACCGTTTTGCAAGGGCTGTTCCACTGGTATACCAGAAATTTCCATAAAAGATCCTATCTTCGCCGACTGAAAATCCCCTCTCTTGCATGGTATCCACAAAAACCTTCAGTCTTTCTTCTGAAACCGGATAATCCTTATTACCTGTTAAAAAAGCAATATCTGTTCTATGATGTACATCCAAAACGTGCTCCACCATTTCCTTAAGCACTTCTGCGTCGCTACTATGTGACATAGGATAACTACCCAAAGGTAAATTCAATGAAACAACCGGCTTTTTACACTCGTTCTTTAATTTGGAACAAATATATTTTACAATTGTTTCGTCACCGTCTTCAATCAGCGATATGGTATCTACAATTACACCATCCAACAAATCAAAATTTATCAACTCGTATATGTTCTTTTCACCTTCCACATACTTTCGCTGTACCATGCTGAAATGTGTTAATGACGCAAAAACTGCTACATCATATCCGTATGTGTTACATTGTGCAAATACACCTTCCAATACACGCTTGGCATGTGTCGATTCCGGAACTGCGGTAATCAATCCGATTAATTTTCGTCTTGCCATACGTTACCCTCCGTTTTATCTTCTTAGTTGCTTTTATCTTCTTAGCCGTTTTTTACTTTTTCCCATATACCAAATGCTTTATCCCATTATACATCTTTGAAAAATACCTGTTACCTGCCAAAAATCTGCGTAACGGCATTAAAGTAACTACCATATAACTGCGTGCAAGAAATAACTGACTCTTTTTCATATACAGATTTACTATCTGCTTATGCTCTTTTCGGTCTGTCTTTTGATTTTCCTTTGTTTCCGAAAAACCTCCGCCCTCATAATTGGCAATAATTTCTCCCGTATGCTTTGGAACCACTTCTTTTTTGAAAAAGCACCACAAAAAGTGTTCATAATCCGCCCTGATTTTGTATGCTAAATCGTACCCCCTTTCCTGAAACAGTTCTACTGCATAAAAGCAGGCCTGATGACAGGGAATATTACGGTAACAGGTAAATGCAGTAATTTTTCCCGGCATGGGTACTACAGACGAGGTGCTCTCATTATAGGTATCACCGTAATAAATGCCGGCATCCGGTATTTTTTCAATATACTCTGCAACCTTTTGCAATACCTCTTTATTATAAAAGGAGTCTCCACAGTTTAAAAAATATACATAGTCACCGGTAATGTGTTCCAGTGCCTGATTCATTGCATCATAGATTCCTTTATCGGGAGTCTGTATCACTTTTATTCTTGCATCAGCAGGAAGTTTCGACAAAGAGTCATCTTTGGACATACCGTCTTTTACGATAATCTCAAAATTGTCATACGTCTGCGTCAGTGCGGTATTTATGGTATTATATAGTTTGTCCCCTGCATTGTAACAAACGGTTACAATACTGAATTTAGGATGCTTCATCCCCCTGCTCCTTCCCGTTTTTTGCAAAACGTATCCCCTCTTTTAACCACTGATATGCCTGCTTAAAAGTAATTTCTTTGCACATAGCCGACTTGTTTTTCAAAAGAAAACGTAACCCCCACACTTTAGCCATTTTACCGTACAGATAATGATACAGCACTCCTCTGTCATAGAAAAACTTGCGGTTATAGCCGGAAAACCACGTAGAACCACTATCACGTTCTTCTTCTTTTCCAATCAGTACCGGACTGGCATAGACTTTTAATCCGGCTTTCAGGCAATCCACCAGAAACAAACTGTCCTCTCCGTTACTGTACTTGGCTCCCCCACCGAACAACAGGGAAAAGGTCAGATTCTTCGCATGCATTTGTTCTGTCTTAATGGCAATGGCATACGCCGGATATCTTCCGCAATTATACCATCTGACTCTGTGAAAATCCGTATTGTAATAAGTACGTCGCTTTTCATTTACTAAAACATTAAATAACAAAACGTCTGCACCGGGATGTGAAGCAAATTCATCTATAATCCTTTTTTCATATCCATCTTCGTATATGATATCATCATCAGAAAACAGACTAATATCTGCACTTGCCCGGAGCAATGCGTTATTCCGGCTTAAACCGATACCTCTCTCACAAAAAGAATACACTTTGATTTCACGATTGTTGCCTTCTGCATCCCCGATGCAAAACTGCTCTGCAGCAATCCCATCGCACTGATTTATAATAATGGCATCTGTCTGCAATTTCATTCTGTTTGTCAATTCTTTTGCATCCGCATGCATTGCGGAAACCAGCACCTGAAGTTTCATGCTTCCTCTCATTCCTCCATAGGGGCACTCAATATCTTATTATATAAATTTTACCGTTATTTACGTAGGAAAGCAACCTTATTTACAAAAGAGGCTGTTGAAAATCTTAAATTTCCAACAACCTCTGCCCTACACTTTTATGATTCCACAGATAAAACCGTATAATCCTGTGCTTCCACAGTTGCTTTTAACACTTCATCCGAAAGCGCCGCCTGTAATCTTACCACAGCTGTACCGTTTTCATGACTCACAATGGCTTCTTCGACTTCGGGAAGTGCCTCTAAGCATTTTTTTACCCTTGCTTCACAGTGTCCACACATCATACCTTCGATTTTCATTGTTTTTTCCATGTTTTTATCCTCCTTCATACGTTTACTTTTACTCTGTTTTTTTATTGGCGTATATAACTTAACTAAATTCAAACGCAACGCATTGGTTACTACGCAAAAACTGGATAAACTCATTGCAGCCGCACCAAACATAGGATTTAGTTTCCATCCAAAAACAGGTATCCAAATACCTGCTGCCAAGGGAATCCCTATCATATTATAAATAAATGCCCAAAACAAATTCTGGTGGATATTGCGAAGCGTAGCCTGACTTAACCGGATGGCAGCCGGCACATCACTTAATCTGCTCTTCATCAATACTACATCTGCTGCATCAATGGCAATATCCGTTCCTGCACCAATTGCAATGCCGATGTCTGCTCGCACCAGTGCAGGGGCATCATTGATTCCATCCCCTACCATGGCAACTTTTCCTTTTTTCTGCAAGGAACGAATCACACTTTCTTTACCATCCGGCAATACGCCGGCAATTACTTCATCCACACCGGCCTGCTTACCGATTGCTTTTGCCGTATTTTCATTGTCTCCGGTAAGCATAACTACCTTAAGGCCCATATCCTGCAATGTCTTAACCGCTTGAGGACTGTCCTCTTTGATGACATCTGCCACTGCAATCATTCCCAGCAACTTGTTATCTTTAGCAAAAAAAAGTGGTGTTTTTCCGGCTTTTGCATACTTCTCTGCCGCATTTCTCATTCTCTCGGGAATCTCCGTTTTTTCCCGAACAAATACTTCATTACCGCCAAACAATTTACAATTCTCAAATACTGCTGACAACCCGTTACCCGGCAATACACAAAACTCCGTAACTTCTTTGCCTTCTACATGTATCTCCGCAGCATATTGTATCACCGCTTCTGCCAGCGGATGTTCACTTCTTTTTTCCAGTGAGCAAGCCCAGGTTAACAGTTCCTCCTTTTCAACATCCGTTGCAGGTAAGATATCTGTCACTTTCGGATGACCTTCCGTAATCGTTCCGGTCTTATCTAATGCTACAATCTGTACTTTTCCTGCATTTTCCAGTGCAACAGCATTTTTAAACATAATGCCGTTTCTGGCACCGCATCCACTTCCCACCATAATAGCAACCGGAGTTGCAAGTCCCAGAGCACAAGGACAGCTGATTACCAATACTGAAATACCTCTTGCAAGCGCAAATCCAACACTTTCTCCTGCAAGCAGCCAGACTACTACAGTGATGAGTGCAATCACAATAACCGCAGGTACAAAGATGCCTGATACCTTATCTGCAACCTTTGCAATAGGAGCCTTTGTTGCTGCCGCATCGCTTACCATACGGATAATCTGAGACAAAGTAGTATCTTCTCCTACCCTTGTAGCTTCACATTGCAGAAATCCGGACTGGTTCAAAGTCGCTGCAGACACTTTGTCGCCCTCACCTTTGTCCACCGGCAGACTCTCTCCGGTCAGTGCCGATTCATTCACCGCGCTGCTTCCTTTTAAAACAATACCGTCCACAGGTATATTTTCTCCCGGTAACACAATAAAGGTATCCCCTTTATTTACCTGTTCAATAGAAACCACAGTTTCCTGACCACCCCTAAGAATTCGTGCCGTTTTCGGTGCCAGCTTCATTAAACCTTTTAGGGCATCCGTTGTTTTCCCTTTGGAACGGGCTTCCAACATCTTACCTACTGTAATCAACGTCAAAATCATGGCAGCCGATTCAAAATAGAATTCATGCATATAATGTGTCACATTTTCTGTGTTTCCCTGTACCACGGCATCCGTCATCGCAAACAATGCATAGGTACTGTAAACAAAGGCTGCACCTGCTCCCATTGCTACCAAAGTGTCCATATTAGGTACCCTTTTTATAAATCCTTTAAACCCACTAACAAAGAATCTTTGATTAATTACCATAACAATAATTGTCAAAAGCATTTGCAAAAGCCCCATTGCCACATGGTTCTTTGCAAAAAAGGCAGGAACCGGCCATTCCCACATCATATGCCCCATAGAAAAATACATAAGTACCAATAAAAATCCCACAGATGCCAATAAGCGATTCCTTAAGGCGAGGGTTTCCTTATCCGGCACTTCTTCTGCACTTTTGTTTTCAGAAACCGTATTCTCTCCTACGTTTTTCTTGATTGCTCCATACCCTGCATTTTCTACCGCTTTGATAATGTCCGATTCCGCTACGTTTCCTTCCACGCCCATGGAATTCGTTAACAGGTTAACAGCGCATGCCTTCACCCCAGGTACTTTACTCACAGCTTTTTCTACGCGGGCACTGCAGGCTGCACAACTCATACCGGTGACTGTATATTGTTCCATTTTATCTTCTCCCTATTTCATCCATTTTGAAATACATTCATTCATTAATTCATTTACAGTTTCTTTATTACAATAATTAATATAATTATACCCCCGGTGGATATGCAGTCAAGCACCCTCATATGATAAAATTTCTGCAATAAAAATACACCGCAGATGCATTCTTAGATTATACCAGCAATAATAGCTGAATCCAAAACGCTCTGCGGTGTTTTATTCTATCTTTATAACCGAAACAGACTTACATCATGCCGCCCATTCCGCCGCCTGCAGGCATTGCAGGAACATCTTCTTTGATGTTTGCCACAACGGATTCGGTAGTAAGCAGTGTGGATGCCACGCTGGTTGCATTCTGTAATGCACTTCTGGTAACCTTTGCAGGGTCTAAGATACCCACTTCTACCATGTCTACGTATTCTTCCTTCAGTGCATCGAAGCCCTTGCCTGCTTCCATTTCTTTTACTTTATTTACAATTACGCTGCCTTCCAAGCCTGCGTTTGCTGCAATGTGGAACAGAGGTGCTTCCAGAGCCTTTAATACAATGTTTGCACCGGTCTTTTCGTCACCTTCCAAGGTATCACGCAGTTTTTCCACTTCCTTGGATGCGTGGATGTATGCGGAACCACCACCACCGATGATACCTTCTTCCACTGCTGCCCTGGTAGCTGCCAGTGCATCCTCCAGACGAAGTTTTGCTTCCTTCATTTCGGTTTCGGTTGCTGCACCTACACGGATAACAGCTACGCCGCCTGCCAGCTTGGCAAGTCTTTCCTGTAATTTTTCTTTATCAAATTCAGAAGTGGTTTCTTCAATCTGCTTCTTAATCTGTGCAATACGTGCAGCGATTGCATCCTTATCACCGTCACCGTCTACGATAACAGTGTTTTCTTTCTGTACCTTAACAGATTTTGCATGGCCTAACTGTGCCATGGTGGTATCCTTTAATTCCAGCCCCAGTTCGGAGCTGATTACCTGACCACCGGTTAAAATAGCGATGTCTTCCAGCATAGCTTTTCTTCTGTCACCATAACCGGGTGCTTTAACTGCTACTACATTGAATGTACCACGCAGTTTGTTTACGATTAAGGTAGTCAGAGCTTCCCCTTCTACATCTTCTGCAATAATTAACAGTTTTGCACCGGACTGTACAATCTGCTCTAAAAGAGGCAGAATTTCCTGAATATTAGAAATCTTCTTGTCAGTAATTAAGATATAAGGATTGTCAAGAACTGCTTCCATCTTATCCATATCGGTTGCCATGTATGCAGAGATATAACCTCTGTCAAACTGCATACCTTCTACCAAATCCAGTTCGGTCTGCATGGTCTTGCTTTCTTCGATAGTAATGACACCATCATTAGAAACCTTTTCCATCGCATCTGCAACCAGCTGGCCTACGCCTTCATCTCCTGCAGAGATTGCTGCAACTCTTGCAATGTGCTCTTTACCGTTTACCTTGGAGCTCATCTTTGCAATCGCTTCTACTGCACAATCGGTTGCTTTCTTCATACCTTTTCTTAAGATAATGGGATTTGCACCTGCTTCCAGGTTCTTCATACCGGCATTGATCATTGCCTGTGCCAGAACAGTTGCGGTTGTGGTACCGTCACCTGCTACGTCATTGGTCTTGGTCGCTACTTCCTTTACCAGCTGTGCGCCCATGTTTTCAAATGCATCTTCTAACTCGATTTCTTTTGCAATGGTTACACCGTCATTGGTGATAAGGGGTGCACCGAAAGACTTATCCAGTACTACGTTTCTTCCTTTGGGTCCTAATGTGACTCTTACGGTATTTGCTAACTGGTCAACACCACTTCCTAATGCTGCACGCGCTTCTGCGCCGTATTTAATTTCCTTTGCCATGTTAATTTGCCTCCAAAAAATTTATTATCACTACTGAATTACTGCGAGTATATCGCTCTGCTTAACAATAATGTATTCTTCCTCTTCAATCTTTACGTCGGTACCTGCATATTTAGAATAAATAACCTGGTCGCCAACCTTTACTTCCATCTTTACTTCTTTACCGTCAACCGTGCCGCCGGGACCTACTGCCACAACTTCTGCCTGCTGGGGTTTTTCCTTGTTCTGACCCGGTAATACGATACCGGACTTGGTAGTTTCTTCTGCTACTAACTGCTTTAATACAACTCTGTCACCTAAAGGTACTAATTTCATGATATATGCCTCCTTAAGCTATCTTTTTATTCATTATTAGCACTCTTGTCTCACGAGTGCTAAACCCTGGAACTTATATTAAATTTATATGTACGTCTTTGCAAACGCATGAAGAGATAACGATTGTTGTTTAACTGTCATTATCTCATTTTTTCTCACGTTTTCTTAGCTTTTCTCACTTTTACTATCAAGGTTAAATTTAATATTTATTTTATAAATTTTACATTCCTTTTTTATTTAAGTCATCAAACGATACCTTTATTTTAAAGAATATTTTCCTTAACGTTTCTTAACGGCACCGGCAATAAAGAAAATGGCTACAATAATGGTAAAAATGTATCCCTGTGCCAGATTACCCAAAAAGTTACCCCACAAATCATACCGTTCCATATACATCGGTAAATCCACCAGCACTTCCCAATATGTAAAGTGCCCTTTTAAACCTTCACTTAATTCCTTCATCAGATTAAATGCAAAAGCACAATAGGTTGCAGGTATAATCGTAATCAATCCAAAGATAACGGAAATCACAATTCCGAAGGTTTCCTGTTTTTTACTAAACAGGTTGTATCCACCGTTTGCCAGTACAAAAATTAAGATTGCAATGTACCCCGATACATAGCCAAGGCATCCGATTACAGTCCAGATAGCACCGCCTAATAAAGCACCGCCCAATGCGCCGATAATACCACGTACTCTATGTGCTTTCTGCACTTCGGGTGTAGGAATGGAACCGGTATTGGTATAATTCATATTATTGTAGTTTGTATTGTAATTATAAGTATTATTATAATCCATGTTGTAATTTGCATTGTTATAGTTTGTGTTGTAATTATAATTTGTATCGTTGCTGTTTGTATTATTGTTATTTACATCCATTTTTCTTCTGTACTCCTTTACAAAATTTTACCGGACATAAGTGAAATGCCCGGTAACCTAAAAATTATTCACACTTGATTTCCAAATAACCCAAAAGCTTACTCATATCATATTCTTCCATCACACCTAAGTTGGAGTCATAGAACTTACCATCATACGCTACCAGATAGTGACAGAACCGTCCCATTCTTTCCATTAGGATACAGCACTTAGGCAGTACACAATCGGCACCTTCCGTATAGGTAATGATATCCGTGTGATCGATACCGTAATAATTCAAAGCAGATATCACACGTCCCATGGTTGCCTGCCATTCCCTGCAGTCCATTACACGGATTACTTCTGCAATGGTAACACCTGCCAACATTGCCACACAGGTCTGACCGCACAATCCGTCTTCCGGCTGGATAATCACTTCCATACTGTCAATCTTACGAATCGGATTTTCAAAACTGTACGGACTGTTCTGGTCCATTCGGATGAGACTGCCGTTGATATGCAGTAAAATTTTATGTGTTTGGGATAAATCTACCTGAATCGCATCTTCATCCTCTACATGGATTTCATAATTTCCCTTTTCTTTCGGAAGCAGTTCACAATCAATAATCTTGTTATCCAAAACCATATCTGCCTGAATCACTTCACGTTGCTTACAAACTTCCCATACATTAAAAGGAATCTGAATCATGTATCCCTTGTCTTTTTTTTCTATTTTTGCCTTAAAAAAATACCTCATGTAAGCATCCGCCTTTCTAAATACCAGAATCTCTAAAAAGATTGTAGCAAATTCTACAATCTTTGCAAATGCTTTTTCTCTATTTTAAGGAAAGTACTAAAAAAAAAACATGCTGATAAAAAAGTATCAATCTTTTATCCTTTCCGCACTTTGGAAGGGGGGTATCCGTAACGCTTTTTAAACAGTTTGCTGAAGTGGTACGCGTCTTCATAGCCCACCTGTCCCGCTACCTCCTGGATACTGCCGCCAAACCCTGCCTCCAACAGTTCCTTAGCACGTTCCAGACGGATATTAATCAGATAATGGATAGGCGTATCCCCTATTTCACTCTTAAAGATACGGGAAACATAAAAAGGACTTAAATACATATTTTCCGCAATACTGTCTAACGATATCTTCTCTGCATAGTGGTCCTCAAAATAACTGATAATCTGTTCCACCACATACTTTTTATTCACGGACTCAAATGCATACCCGGTCTTTAATTCCACAGGCTCCGACTGCTGTTTTACAATCAACAGTAACATTTGCATCAGATACGCTTTTAGCATAAAATAGCGCCCCTGCCAGCTGACTGCATTTTCTGCTTCCATGGAGGCACAAAGTTTAAGCATCTTCTGTCTGAACTCGCCGGAAGTATGGATAATCGGGCCTTCTTCCGGTAACGGTAACGTATTGTGCGGCTGGTCTTTAAACTGAATATCTGCTACACCCACAAAAAATTCCGTCAATGAATTGGATGCATCTTTCACCAGTCCCTGATGTCCGGTCCCCGGATTTAAGATAAGCAAATCCCCTTCTTTTACATCATATACTTTATCACCAATACGATACTGCCCGCTGCCGGACATCATAAATGCCAGTTCCAAATGGTCGTGTGCATGGTATTTTTCATCCTTGTTGCGTTTGCCTTTCCAGGTAAACAAAAATGTCGGATTCAAATCTTCTACAAACAAATCCTGATAATCCTTGTTCATATGTACCCCTTGTCCTGTTTATTCTTAGTATATTTAGACCCCTCTGCAAATCTTGTACTTAAAAATTTTGCTTTTTCAGAATATCATATTTTATTTGAAATTTCTACAAAATAACCAAAAAATATGCATTTTTATTTTTGCAAAAAGATACATTTTTGCTACAAGATATTCCATTTCTTTTTGCAGTCCACATGGTAGTATTAAGCTAGTATTTTTATCATATTTTTTACATCAGAAAGTGCTATTTCTAATTACACTTACAGGAGGATGTTTTATGACACCAATGAAATGGTTTTTTTCTTTTTTAAAGAAATACCGCAAGCATATGATTCTGGGAATCATCCTGACCATGTTGATTACAGCTCTAAACGTCATCCCACCCCAAATTTCCGGTTTTATCGTAGATGATGTTATTGAAAAAGGAAACTACGGTAACCTACTTCCTGCCGTACTTTGTATGATGGGCGTTATCCTGATACGAAGCGTCATGCGTTTCTTTTATCAATATGTATTTGAAACCGCTTCCCAGGGCGTACTTTACGATATGCGCGACAAAGTATACCGCAAGCTTTTGCAGGAAGACTTCCGCTTTTACAACAAAAAGCGTACCGGTGACTTAATGAGCCGTCAGACCGGTGATATGGATGCCATCAGACATTTCGTAGCCTACGTGGTTTATGCCACCTGCGAACAGATTCTGTTGTTTGTCTTTGCCCTGGCAATGATTTTTACCGTAAATATAAAGCTTGCATTGTGTATGCTGATTGTCTTACCCTTTACGGCATTTGCCACCTACAGACAATCCAAAGAAGTCAAACCCGCTTTTAAGAGAAACCGCGAATGCTTTTCTTCCTTAAATGCTTTTGTGCAGGAAAATGTCAGCGGTAACCGTGTGGTAAGAGCATTCTCTAAAGAAGAGTTTGAAATTGAAAAATTCAACAAAGAAAACAATGCATACCGCGATGCCCAGATATCTGCTTCCAAAGTCTGGATGAAATTCGTACCGATTTTTGAAGTATTGGCCTACGCTCTTAACGTAGTACTTATGTTATATGGAGGCTACCTGGTTATCCACAATGAAATGACTCTGGGTAACTTAGTTACCATCAGCTGCTATCTATGGATGTTAAACCAGCCTTTACGTATGGCGGGCTGGCTTGTAAACGACATCGGTAACTTTATTACCTCCGTAGAAAAGATACATGCTACCTACAGCGAAGAACCCCATGTTAAAACACCCCGTCACGGTATCAAAAAGAAATTACAGGGTAGCATTGAATTCAAAGATGTATCTTACAGGGCTGATGATGAAGACATTGTAATGGACATCAATTTCAAAGTAGAACCCGGTCAGACAGTAGGTATTATCGGTTCCACCGGTTCCGGCAAATCCACCATTATGAACCTGTTATGCCGTTTCTACGACACTACCTCCGGCAATGTCTATGTGGACGGTAACGACGTCCGGGATATGGACCTTTATAACCTGAGAGACAATATCGGTATGGCAATGCAGGATGTATTCCTGTTTTCCGATACCATTGAAGGAAATATTGCTTACGGTCGTCCGGACTGTTCCTTTGAAGAAGTAAAAAAGGCTGCCATTATGGCAGATGCCAACCACTTTATTTCCGCCATGCCTGACGGTTACGATACCATTGTGGGCGAACGCGGTGTAGGATTATCCGGTGGTCAGAAACAGCGTATTTCCTTAGCAAGAGCACTGCTTAAGGACCCTTCTATCCTGATTTTGGACGATACTACTTCTGCGGTAGATATGGAAACGGAAAGCTATATCCAAAAGCAGCTGAAAAATATCCAAAAAAACTGTACCATCTTTATTATCGCGTACCGTATTTCTTCCATCAAAGATGCAGATTTAATTCTGGTTATGGATAAGGGACGCATTATTGAACAGGGTACCCATGAATCCCTGGTAGCACAGGGCGGCTATTATGCTACCGCTTTCCGCAACCAGTACGGTGAAATTCCCGCAGAACTGTTAGAGAAAGGAGGCAACTGATATGGCACGAAACCGATATGATGTGGATGAAGTCTTAGAAGACAGCTTTGACATAAACCAGTTAAAACGTTTAGCAGGGTATATTAAGCCTTACAAGAAGCAAATGATTTTCGTAGTCATCCTGATGCTTTCTTCTTCTGCCCTGACTATGTTAATTCCTACTTTTATGCAAAGAATCATGGACGAATCCATACCTGCCAAGGATATAAAAGCCATTTGCATTTACGCAGGTCTTACCCTGTTAATCGCTTTATATTCCGCTTTGGCATTGCGTATGAAAATCAGACATATGAGTAGCATCGGACAAAACATTGTACATGACTTACGTTCCGATATTTTCTGCCACTTGCAGAAGCTCCCTTTTTCTTACTATGATGACAGACCCCACGGCAAAATCCAGGTACGTGTGGTAAACTACGTAAACAGCTTAAGTGATTTATTAAGTAACGGTATTGTCAACACCTTTACCGATTTGTGTAACCTGTTTTTCATCCTGATTTTTATGCTGGCACTGGATGTCAAACTGACGTTAGTCTGCCTCGGCGGTCTTCCGGTACTGGCTTTGGTTATTATCTTTATTAAAAGAAGACAGCGCCGTGCATGGCAGATTCAAAGTAATAAGCAATCCAACTTAAATGCTTATATTGCAGAAAGTATCAATGGTATCCGGATTACCCAGTCTTTTGTAAGAGAAACAGAAAATACCGGTATCTTTAACAGACTGAGCAAAAGTTACCGTTCCGCGTGGATGCGTGCCGTCATTTTTAACTTTACCTTGTGGCCCAGTATCGATATTATTTCCACCGCTACTACTTGTCTGATTTATGTACTGGGTGTGAAAATGATAGTAGATCCGAAATCCGCACTGACCACCGGTATTTTGATTGCCTTTACCTCCTACATCGGCAGATTCTGGCAGCCTATCAATACCCTGGCAAGCTTTTATAACTCCCTGCTTACGGCAGTATCCTATCTGGAGCGTATTTTTGAAACCATTGATGAACCCATAAAGGTTAAGGATGCACCGGATGCAACTCCCATACCTCCTATCAACGGAGAAATTACCTTTGAAAATGTTTCCTTTAGTTACGAAGAAGGGCATAAGATTTTGGATTCCATCAACTTTACCGCAAAGCAGGGCGAAACCTACGCCATTGTAGGTCCTACTGGCGCAGGAAAAACCACTATCGTCAACTTAATCAGCCGCTTCTACAATGTAGATTCCGGCAGGGTACTGATTGATGGTGTGGATATTTCCAAGGTACAGCTCCACTCCCTACGTACCCAGATGGGTATTATGATGCAGGATTCCTTCATCTTTGCAGGTACTATTATGGACAATATCCGCTACGGCAATATGGAAGCCAGTGATGAAGATGTTATCCGTGCAGCAAAAACCGTATGCGCCCATGACTTTATCATGGAAATGGAAAACGGTTATCAGACCGAGGTAAACGAACGAGGCAGCCGCCTTTCCGCAGGTCAGCGTCAGCTGATTTCCTTTGCAAGGGCATTGCTTGCTAACCCCCGTATCTTAATACTGGACGAAGCAACCTCCAGTATCGATACGGAAACCGAAATCCTGTTACAGAAGGGCTTAAATGAATTGTTGAAGGGACGTACCTCTTTCATTATTGCGCACCGCCTCTCCACCATCAAAAATGCTGACTGCATTATGTACGTGGATAAGGGCGCCATCTTGGAAAAAGGTAACCATGATGAATTGATTGCCGAGAAGGGTGAATATTACAGACTGTATATGTCCCAGTATGATTTTTTAAAGGCGGAATAAAGAATTTTGTTGTTAATTTTATATAGCTAACTGAAAAAAGTTCCTCCACAGACACGCTTTCGCTCCATGACAAACGCAGCGGTACTAAGCTCGAAACCTTCTCTATGAGAAGGCTTCTCGCTAAGTGCCGGCGTTTACCAAGGGTCTGTGGAGGAATCTTTTTTCAGTTGAGAATTTATGAATTTTACAACTAATTTTTTATTCCGGAAAGAATCGGGGTAGTTTTGTACCTGTTTTTTGACTTTTTATTATTCTTTTATATTTTCCCTTGACTCTTACGTTGCGTCATAGTTTATGGTAATATTATCACGGGAGGTGGAAAGATGAAAACAGTGCATGAAGTCAGCAAAATGACAGGGGTGAGTGTGCGCACACTGCACCACTATGATGCCATCGGGCTTTTAAAGCCGGCAAAAGTTACCGATGCAGGCTATCGGTTGTATGACGATACATCCCTTAGCCGTTTGCAACATATTTTGTTATTTCGGGAATTACAGTTTCCTTTAAAGGAGATTAAAGAGATTTTAGACAGTCCCTGCTTTGACCCGTCAGAGGCTCTGACGCAGCAAATTAAGCTGTTAGAATTGCAATACAAGCATATAGGCGAACTGATTTCCTATGCCCGTGAAATTCAGAAGAAAGGAAAATTAAAAATGGATTTTAACGTATTTGATACCGGGGAAATAGAGACTTATAAAGCAGAAGCCAAAGAGAAATGGGGCAACACCACTGCTTATAAAGAATACGCAGAAAAGACGAAGAATAAAACAGATAAGGATTTTGCCGAAAATGCAGACCAATTTATGGGGATATTTGCAGAACTTGGTACTCTGAAAGAAAACGCCCCTGCCTCCAAAGAAGTCCAGGAAAAAATCAAGGCTTTGCAGGCTTTTATCACAGAACACTATTATACCTGCACCAATGAAATTTTAAGCGGGTTGGGGGAAATGTATGTAGGCGATGAACGCATGAAGAAAAATATCGATAAAGCCGGTGGGGAAGGCACTGCCATGTTTGTGAGAGAGGCTATTGGGGTGTATTGTAAAAAATAACTCTCTCCAAACAATATCAAACAAAAGCGGAGGGGGCTCCCCCCCTCCACAACGCTTCTTCTTTGATTCTTATACTGATCCAAAACCTATTTCCACTGAAGCAAAACATCGCAAATCCGGTCTCCGTCCGGCTTTACCAGTATTCCCCTGTCCATACAATAAGTTGAAATCGTATCATAAAATCCTACAAAAAAATCTCTGCACATTCTCTGGGCATCTTCTTGCAGGTTCCCGGGAAACAGCTTTTTGTAGCCCTTTGTAAATTTTTCTACCAGTTCCATGTATTCCGGCATAATAGGACCCAACACTTCCTCCACCAAAGCATCAAACTGCTCCTTTTGAGTTTTGTTAAAAGCCGGTACAGTCACAAAGAGCTCTCCGTTTTCACGCAGAATAATAAAGCCGTCTTTGATTGCATTGGACGCAGCTTCTTTATCCTCCGTATGCCCACTTTTCAAAATATCCTCACATACATTAACGTAAGTATCGTACATCATACTTCTGAACTCAAAGCCCGGCACGCAATATACTTCATGGCGATAAGTGCCCCGCGTGCCTACATTACTGGAAATCTGGAACCCAATAAAGGTTCGATGATATTTACCGCTTTCCATATAAGCAATATACCGCCATCCGTTTCCGTCATAATTGCTAGGAATTGGGGGATATTCCATCTGATTATATTTCTTACTGAGATAATAAAATGCCATTACTCCATATAGGAATTTCAGTTCCTCCTCGGATTTGCCGGCACGATAAAAGTCAATGGTTTCTGCCTTCCGATAGAGCGTATCCAAAGCAGTAACTAATTTTTCCATAATTGGCATTATAGTTTCTTTTGCATGCTGCTGACAGTATTTTCCATACTTGTCCGTCCAGATAATAAAATCCGTCTGGTACTTTCCATTGCCGGTTTCAATGACCGCTTGACGCTGAGTCAGGTTTTCCATTCTCTCTTCAATATAATAAGCCGGTACTCCGCACAACTTTGCCAGTTCTTCAATCCCTTTCGGATTCTCATAACAATGATAAAGAATATTCTGAGAAAGGGCATCTTTAATATACTCACTTGGAAAAGGACGTTCCTTTCCGTCATAATTACCACTACCATAAATGCCAATTCTCATATTTACAGGTCTTAATGCAGTTTCTTCCATATCTACACACTCCTTTTTTAACTTGCTCCGAGCTTCTGAAAGCCGCCAGGTGACGGTTCCCAAAGGAATATTTAATTGCTCGGAAATCTGTTTGGTTGAAAGCCCGTCATAGTAATGAAGAATGATAATATCCCGATACATTTTGGATAGCATGGCAATCTTTTCCCTCAGATAGTCATACAACTCCTGTTCATCGTTTTCTGCAGGTGTCTCCTGCAGGAAAATTTCCGGTGCATCATACACAAACATGGCACGTTGCCTCCCCTGCTTTCTGCAAAAGGTTCTGGCTGTATTAGCCGCAAGAGACCATAGCCAGGGTTCAAAGCGACTTTCATCCCGCAGGCCCGGCAGGGATTTCACTGCATTCAACAGAATTTCCTGAGTCAGTTCCTCCGCCTCGTCTTCATTAAAACTTTTATGCAATGCAAATTGATAGATTTTATCGATATAATCCGTAAATACTGTACTTTTCATTCTCTTATTACCTTTATGAGCTTTCATATATAAAGTGCAGAAAGTAGCATGTTTATTGGGTGAATATTACATTCTTTTAATTATTTTTTTCAAATCTGATTACCAAGGCTTTTTATCTGAAATCCCGCAACATATAATCCCTCTCAAATCAGGGACCCATATAAAAAAGTGAACCCGGCATCTTTGCAAAGTTCACTTTTGAATTTATCTTACTATTTCTTTTTCCTACAATCCCAACATATGTGTTGCAAACTGGAAGTACACAATCAGTGACAGGGCATCCAGAATGGTGGTAATCAAAGGGCTCGCCATCACTGCCGGGTCAAAGCCGATGCGTTTTGCCAGAATCGGAAGGGAGCATCCGATAATCTTTGATAATAACAACACAAAAATAAGGGTCAGGCTGACTACCAGTGCTACCATAAGCCCTACTCTGTTAAAGAACATCAGCTTCACAAAGCTTGCCACAGAAAGGGTCAGACCGCACATCAGTGCCACACGCATTTCTTTCCATATAATCCTGGGCACATCCCTGTACTCAATTTCTCCAAGAGAAAGTCCACGGATAACGGTTACACTGACCTGTCCGCCCGCATTACCGCCGGTTCCCATCAACATGGGAATAAACATAGTCAGTGCCGCACAGGCACTTAACGCCTCTGTAAATATATTAATAATCTGCTCTGTAAAGGTAGAGGTTACCATCAGCAACAAAAGCCAGGGGATTCTTTTGCCAAAGGTTTCAAAAATACCTGTCTTCATGTAAGGCTTGTCTGAGGATACAATCGCCGCCATTTTTTCGATATCTTCGGTGGCCTCTTCTACCATGATATCCACAACGTCATCGACGGTGATAATACCTACCAGACGGTTTTCGTTGTCCACAACAGGCATGGAAGTAAAGTCGTACTTTTTAAACTGGTCCGCAACCTCTTCCTGGTCCATCAGGGTATGCAGGGAAATAACATTTTCATGCATGATGTCCCCAATAATATCATCCGGCTCACTAAGTAGCAAATACCGTAATGCTACCGTTCCCAACAGTCTTCTCTGAGCATCCAAAACGTAACAGATGTTAATGGTTTCCGAATCCACGCCCACTTTACGGATACGGGCAATGGCCTGCTCTACCGTCAGATTTTCTTTTAAGTCCACATACTCCACCGTCATAATACTGCCGGCGGAATACTCCGGATATCGTAACAGGTGATTAATATTACTCCGTGTTTCAGGACTGGCATTTGCCAAAAGCTTCTTTACTATATTGGCCGGCATTTCTTCTAACAAACTGGTCGCATCATCCGCCATCAGATTGTCAATAATGCTTGCTGCATCCTTTTCTGACATGGAAGTAATAATCATCTGCTGGTTTTCTACTTCCATATACGAAAATACGTCTGCTGCCAAATCTTTGGGCAGGATACGGAATACCTTTAACATATCTTCCGTTTCCAGCTCTTCCAAAATCACCGCCACGTCTGCCTCGTTCATCTCTGCAATTTTCTGACGCAGGGAGGTATACTGACGGGTCTCTAATAACTCCTTGATTTCATCCATATTCTGTTTCCTCCATAAAAAAAGATGGTCTTCATGCATCGGGCAGGAAGAGGGTTATCATTACTTAACTTCTTACTGTGCGACTTCATGCAAACCACCACCTTTCTATTAGGAAACTTTTTAATCAGGAAACACGCACGGTGCAAAATGCCGCGTCCGTGTTTACCACCTATTATTTTAGTCAAGTAAAGTGCCTTTGTCAACGTAATAAATTTCTTCCAGCACTTCCATTTTGGCTTTACCGGCAGTGACTTCCGTAAACTCCTTGCACAGGGACTCTTTCCACTCTATCGGAAAAAGCAGCGTCAGCTTTACCACATCCGTATATTCACCGGCTTCCGGTTCCATTCCTTTACTGCCCAAAATATATAAAATCTTACCAATACCGTTATAATCCGTTTCTACCTGCATACGGATGCCTTGGCGCATAGTTCCTAAAACGCATGCTGCAAGCCCTTCCTTGACTGCCTGGGTATAGGCACGCACCAGTCCGCCGGTACCTAAAAGAACCCCACCAAAATATCTGGTAACTACTACCGCCACATTGCGCAAGTTTGCTCCCAACAGTACTTCCAACATAGGACGCCCTGCTGTGCCGGAGGGTTCTCCGTCATCACTGCACCGGGTGATTTCTCCCCTGCTTCCAAGCACAAAAGCAGAACAGTTATGTCTGGCATCCCAGTATTTTTTCTTCATGGCATCAATAAAAGCCACCGCTTCTTCCTCTGTTTCTACTTTTTTAACAGTTGCGATAAAACGGGACTTCTTTTCTATAATTTCCCCTTCGCCTTCTTCTATAATAATACGATATGTATCTTTTACTTCTTTTTCCACTTTGTCTCTCCATCCGCCATTATCGGCAAAATTATTCTTTCTATGCCTAAAAGTATAGCATAAAACCTTATTTTTTTGTTAAGAATTCTAAATATAGAATAAAAACCTTTATTTACCACATCTTTTTTGGTATACTATGCATAGTGGCTTATTATTGCCATAAGGATAGTATCATAAATCCGCATGTAAATTACTCTAACGTCCGTACCCCGGACAGAAAGGTGAACATAGTATGAATTATGGAAAAAAAGGAGTCCAGGCAAAGCAGAAAGCGCTGAATGCCAAATCCCCGAAATGGGGACGCAAGCTTGCTTTCTCTTGTGTCAAAATAGTACTTACCGGTATTATTGCCCTCAGTATTATCGGTGCTTCTACCGCCATTGGTGCTTTTAAAGGTATTCTTGCATCCACACCGGATATAGATGTAAGCGACGTTGCACCTGTTGGTTTCTCTACTTTTGTATATGATAACGAAGGAAACCAGATTGATAAACTGGTAGCGACCAATTCCAACCGTATCTCCGTTACCATGGACAAAATCCCGCAGGATTTGGCGGATGCTTTTGTAGCTATCGAAGATGAACGTTTCTACGAACATAACGGTATCGACTTTAAGGGTATTGTCCGTGCCGGCTATACATTCATTGCATCCGGTTTTAAACGTGCCGAAGGTGCAAGTACCATTACCCAGCAGTTATTAAAGAACACTATCTTCACTAACTGGGTAAATGAAGAAGGTCTGATTGAAAAAATCCAGCGTAAATTCCAGGAACAGTATCTGGCGCTGGAAATCACAAAAAAACTCAGCAAAGAAGAAATTCTGTTGCGTTATATGAACACCATCAACCTTGGACAGAATACTCTGGGAGTACAGGCAGCGTCTTTGCGTTATTTTAATAAGGATGTCAGTGAACTGACACTTTCCGAATGTGCAGTAATTGCAGCCATTACCCAGAACCCTTCCAAGTGGAACCCTATCTCCCATCCTGATAATAACGCAGAGCGAAGAAAACGCGTTTTGGATAAAATGTTAGAGCAGGGATACATTACACAGGCAGAATACGATGAAGCTATGGCAGATGATGTTTACTCCCGTATTCAGGAAATAAATGTTTCCCAGGTAAGCAGTGGCGTCAGCTCTTACTTTGTAGATGCCCTTACCGAAGAGGTTTACCAGGATTTAATCAACGAAGCCGGTTACAGTGCCACACAGGCTTCCGCCATGTTATACAGTGGCGGTTTGAGAATCGAATCCACTTTAGATCCCGAGATTCAGGCAATTGCGGATGAAGTATTCTCCAATCCGGACAACTATCCGGAAGCCGTAAAATGGTATTTATCCTATGAACTGACTGTAGAAAACGCAGACGGGGAATTTGTCAATTATAGTAAAGAAATGTTAAAAGCATGGTTTGTGGAAAACGAAGACAAAAAGTTCAATCTCCTCTTCGATTCCATAGAAGAAGCAAATGAGGCAATTGAACTTTACAAATCTGCTATATTGGCAGAAACGGATGAGGTCATTGCGGAAAACATCACCTTAACGCCTCAGCCTCAGGTTTCCTTAACCATTATTGACCAAAGCACAGGATACGTGGTAGCCATGATTGGCGGCCGTGGTGCCAAGGAAGGAAGCCGTACCTTAAACAGGGCAACCGACTCTGCACGTCAGCCCGGTTCCACTTTTAAGGTATTGTCAACCTACGCTCCTGCCCTGGATACCGCAGGTATGACCCTTGCAACCGTATATAACGACGCACCTTTTAACTACAATAACGGTACCCCTATCAATAACTGGTACGATAATCCTGAATATGAAGGTTTAAGTTCCATCCGTAAGGGTATCTGGCACTCCATGAATATTGTAACCGTAAAATGTCTGACCCAGATTACTCCCAAGCTTGGTTTTGAATATCTGGAAGACTTCGGATTTACCACTTTGGATGAATTGAGCGACTGCTACCAGCCCATGGCACTGGGTGGCGTCGGCGGTGTTACCAATTTAGAGCTTTGTGCTGCATATGCAACCATTGCCAATAATGGCTATTACAACGAGCCACAGCTCTACACCAGAGTTTTGGACTCTGAAGGAAATGTGATTTTGGATCACTCTATTCCCGAAAGCAAACAGGTATTGAAAGAAACTACCGCATTCCTTTTAACGGACGCTATGATAGATACCGTTACCATCGGTACCGGTACTTCCGTAAACTTCGGCGGTATGGCTATCGCAGGAAAAACCGGTACCACTTCCGACAATAAAGACGTATGGTTTGCAGGCTACACCCCTTACTATACAGCGGTTACCTGGGCCGGTTACGATAATAACGAAGATTTAAGCAGTAAGCGTGGCGAAACCAATCTGGCAAAGAAATTGTGGCGTGCTGTTATGGACCGGATTCACGAAGAATTACCGAATCAGAGTTTCCCGATTCCCAACGACATTGTACAGGTATCCGTTTGCTCCGCTTCCGGTAAACTTCCCATCCCGGGCATTTGCGATATTTCCGGTACTGCCAGCATTTATCCGGAATACTTTGCAACCGGAACTGAACCTACCGAAACCTGTAATGTACACGCATTGGGACAGCTCTGTGCATATACCTTATTACCCGCACAACCCACCTGTCCTTTCCAGTTACCGGGTATTGTAACCCTAATACCGGAAGAAGATGTATCCCTGCACAGCGGTTCCAATACCATTATTGAAAACCCGGACGGCACGGTGACTACCATCACACCGGCAACTGCAAATATATGTCCTCATGATATTATCATGATGTCAGACCCCAACATGTTAAATCTGATTGAACAGCAGCGGGCTGAATTGTTGCAGCGCGGTTACAACTTCTATACGACACCGGATCCGAATGCGGACCCGAATGCAACACCGGCACCTACCACACCCCCGGTTTATTAGGTAATATTCACGTGTCACTTTAAAGAAATTGCAAGATAATTCATGAAATCAAAAAGGAGGTTGTCCGATGATACTTCATCTTGACAACCTCTTTTATTGCTTTTCCTATTTGATTTTATGTGTTTGATTCAAGGTACTGGCTGTTTGGCACACAAATTTAAATACCTTTGATATCCTTAATCTTCTGATTCAAATCGTCCACTCCGTTCTGTGCGTTCTTAATAGCACGACACTGCTTTACAAACAACTCCTCCGCACTGTCTCCGAAGTTTTCATAGTAAATACGGCCGATTTCCAGATAGTTTTTCTTAATCACATCTTCACAAGTGCTAATCTGGCTTTTTAAGTTGGCAATCTCCGCCATCTCCTTTGCCTTGTCTGCTACTATCTTTCCCTTGGTTGTAATGGTTTCCTCTACCTTATTCAAAAAATCCATCGTATTTCCTCCTCTATTCTGCTTTGTCGCCTTTACGCAAAAGACGCATTTCGTTTTCTAAATCTAACAAGCGGTTGGTAAGCTCCGCATTGACCTGCTGCAGTCTCTGGATATCCTCCTGCACAGGGTTGGGTAAGTCCACCTGATTCATATCCTCTCTGGGCACAGAACGGTTGTCCCGCTTCACTACACGCCCGGGAACACCCACTACCGTAGAATTGGGCGGTACTTCCGCAAGCACCACACTACCGGCTCCGATTTTGGAGTTTTCACCGATGGTAAAAGAACCCAGAACCTTGGCACCGGCACTGACCATTACGTTGTTTCCCAGAGTAGGATGTCGTTTACCGTGCTCCTTACCGGTACCACCCAATGTTACACCCTGATACAACGTCACATTGTCACCGATAATCGTCGTTTCACCGATAATCACACCATGTCCATGGTCAATAAAAAAACCTTTGCCAATCTGTGCACCGGGATGAATCTCTATACCGGTTTTGTGTGCCCCCTTCTGGGAGATGAAACGCGCCAAAAAGAAATGTTTCTTCTGATACAACCTGTGTGCAATACGATAGTAAATAATCGCCTTAAAACTGGGATACAATAGCACTTCCCAATTGGAATGTATCGCCGGGTCCCGCTCGCGTATTATATTTATTTCCTCTTTGATAAAGCTAATCATACCCATAGCAACTGCACTCCCCTGCTACTTAAGTCCGATTTGTTTTTCTTTTTCTAGCATATGCAAACTACACCTTTTTGTCAACTTTTATCGCCAAAATATTTCTTTCTAAATTTGTCAAAAAAAGCGTTGACAAAGCACACCCCCTATGCTATATTAATATTCGGTGATTGCGAGAGACAACATCTTTCACATAACTGTGCTGCTGTGGCTCAGTCGGTAGAGCGTCGCATTGGTAGTGCGGAGGTCACGGGTCCGATTCCCGTCAGCAGCTCTTAAAAAGGAAACTCAAACGAGTTTCCTTTTTTGTTGTCTAATCCTTTGAATCATCTGTTTTATCCATATTATCAAGTGCATATTCACATGCTTGTATTACAAATCCCGAAAATGTCACAT
>JAZNNL010000133.1:0-9055 GCA_045580245.1 Lachnospiraceae bacterium | reverse complement strand
TACAGGTTTGCAGAGTAGGAAATAATTTTGCGTTCCATTACTCAGTGGATGGAGAAAATTTTTATATGATGAGATATTTTCATCTTCCTGTTGAACCTGTTGTGAAAGTTGGTCTTTTGGCACAAGCACCTGTTGGTAACGGTGGAATCAGAGTATATGAAAATTTAAGTATTCAGAAAATAACAGTTAAAAATATAAGAGCCGGAAAGTAGTATGCATTGCATATTATTCTGATAGGAGTTGTACGATGACTTCCAATCCAAATTATAAAAAAACATTGTTTGCCTGTTATCTTGGCTGTATAACACAGGCTATTTCGGCTAACTTTGCACCGCTTTTATTTTTAACATTCAAGAGTACTTATGCCATATCGCTGGATAAAATTGCATTGATTCCCATGGTGTTTTATCTTACACAGTTATTCACGGATTTGGCAGCAACAAAAATTGTAGACAGAATAGGGTATCGGACGTGTGTAGTTGCATCACAAATATTATCAGCTGCCGGTCTTGTATTACTTGCATTTTTGCCGGAAGTATTGCCGGTTCCCTTTTTGGGGATTCTGATTGCAGTTGTGCTGTATGCAATAGGCAGTGGACTGATTGAAGTTCTGATAAGTCCAATCGTAGAAGCCTGTCCTTTTGAAAACAAAGAGGGAATGATGAGTTTATTACATTCTTTCTACTGTTGGGGATCCGTTGGAGTCATTCTTGGCTCTACGGTATTCTTTGCTGTTTTTGGAATCGGAAATTGGCGGATACTCACATTGATTTGGGCCTTATTGCCACTGTATAATACATTTAATTTTATCTCGTGCCCGATTGAAAGACTGGTAGAAGATGGAAAAGGCATAGGCGTTCGCCGGTTATTGCGCTTACCCCTGTTTTGGTTATTGGCATTACTGATGGTATGTTCAGGAGCAGCGGAAATGTCTATGGCCCAATGGGCCTCCGCATTTACAGAATCCGCAATGGGCGTTACGAAAACAATAGGGGATTTGGCGGGGCCTTGTATGTTTTCTGTTTTTATGGGACTGGCCCGGGTTTTTTATAGTAAAATGAGTGAAAAGCTTGATTTGACGAAAACAATGCTTGCATGCGGTACCTTGTGTATTATTTGTTATCTGCTGGCATCGTTATCAGCGATTCCGATTCTGGGACTTGCAGGATGTGCGTTGTGCGGACTTTCTGTAGGTATTATGTGGCCGGGGACGCTTAGTATTTCCGCACAAAAATGTTCTGCCGGTGGTACGGCAATGTTTGCGCTTTTAGCGTTGGCGGGAGATTTGGGCGGTTCCGTTGGCTCATCGGCAGTTGGGGTGTTTTCCAATTTGGCCGGTGGGAATCTGAAAATGGGGTTACTGGTTGCCACATTCTTTCCGCTTATCTTAATCTTAGGTTTGGTAATTTTAAAAAGAACAGTAAATAAAAAGATGAATTGAGGGGAGTTACATTTGTAACTCCCCCATTTCATCCAATAACTGTATTTTCATATCATATAATTTCTTAGATAAATCTACATGTACCTTGTGGGGATTAACCAGTCGTCGGGTTTCATCCCATAAAGTATCCAGTTCCCTTTTACAGAATTCTCGGATTTCCATAACTTTAGGAGAAGTATATACACATTCTCCATCTTTGAAGATGGGAACCATTAACTCGCGGAGTGTATAACTACCGCCATCCAGTTTTGTCTTTTTCCAGGGTTCAATAGGGTCAAAAAGCTTCATGGGTTGCGATTCGTCAAACTGCTCGTCTGCCAGACAAATCAAATCTGCTTTAATCTTGCCGGATTCTTTTTCGTAAATACGGTAAATAGTTTTGTTACCGGGATTTGTTACTTTTTCACTGTTTTCAGAAAGTTTAATTTTGGGAATAAAGCTTCCGTCAGCCCCTTTCACGGCGGCAAGTTTATACACGCCACCGAAGGAAGGGCAGTCTTTGGAAGTAATCAGGTTAGTACCTACACCCCAGGAGGTAATGGTGGCACCCTGCATCTTCAAACTGTCAATCAAATACTCATCCAAATCGTTGGAAGCAGAAATCACTGCATCCGCAAATCCTGCATCATCTAACATCTTGCGGGCCTTTTTGGAAAGATAAGCTAAGTCACCGCTGTCCAGACGGATACCGTAGTTGGCAGGCTTGATTCCGGCTTTACGCATTTCTTCAAAGACGCGGATGGCATTGGGAACGCCGGACTTTAAAGTATCGTAAGTATCTACCAAAAGAATGCAGGCATTGGGATACATATCAGCGTAGGTTTTGAATGCAGTGTATTCATCCGGAAAACTCATAATCCAGCTATGGGCATGGGTTCCTTTGACAGGTACATCAAAAAGCTGACCTGCCAGCACATTACTGGTAGCAATGCATCCGCCAATCATGGCAGCCCGGGCACCGTAAATGCCTGCGTCAGGACCTTGGGCGCGGCGCAGACCAAATTCCATAATACCGTCCCCGCGGGCTGCGAAGCAGACTCTGGATGCTTTGGTGGCAATCAGGCTCTGGTGATTCAATATAGTAAGAATCGCAGTTTCCACAAGCTGGGCTTCCATAATGGGTGCAATCACTTTTATCAGCGGTTCCCTGGGGAAAACCACCGTACCTTCCGGTATGGCATAAATATCACCGGTAAATTTAAAGTTTTTCAGATATTCCAAAAAATCAGGTTCAAAGATTTTCAGCCCGGCAAGGTAGGCAATATCTTCTTCGTCAAAACGCAGGTTTTTGATATAGTCGATGACCTGCTCTAAGCCTGCGGTAATGGCATACCCGCCATCGTTTGGGTTTTTGCGGTAAAAAGCATCAAAAATAACGGTTTCATTTTTATCTTTATGTTTAAAATACCCCTGCATCATGGTAAGTTCATAAAGATCAGTAAGAAGGGTAAGGTTTTGTCTATCCATTTTGTATCCTTTCTTGGAATGTGGAATTATAAATATCAGAAACAGTACAATATATCACAAGGATGCTATATGATTACCTGATTCCGGCCGTTTTCTTTTCCTTTGTAAAGATTTTCATCTGCCTGGTTCAACAGGTCTGGAATGTTAGTGTTTACGCTTCCTTCTGCCAGACCCACAGTCATGGTAATACGGATGTCCGTGTCTTCATAACGGATTACCAGATTGCGAAGTTCATCCAAAAGCGTTTCTGTTTTTTTGCGGGCTTCTTCCAAATCCATATTATCATATAAGAACAAAAATTCTTCCCCGCCCCAACGTGCCACAAAGCCATTGCCTGTCATATGCTTTTTTAAAGTGGTTGCTACCTGTTTTAATACCTGATCACCGCATTCGTGTCCGTAGGTATCGTTTACGGATTTGAAATAGTCAATATCACCGATAGCCACCACAAAGCGGGTGCCGTGGGTGTTAGCCATCATTTGGGTCTGGCGGAGGCGTTTGTCTGCAAAACGACGGTTGTTTAAGCCGGTTAACGTGTCCTGTTCAATCAGATTGCGGAGGGAGCGTTGCATATACATGGCGGATTGTCCCATTTCACTTAATTCATCCTGACGCCGTAGGACTTCCGGGTCCAGTTCCTCCCATAGGTTACCGGTGGATACTTTGGCAAGAAAGGTTTTGATTTTCTTAAGAGAGGAAAGCAATCTTTGGGTATAAGCATACGTAATAAATGCAACAATTACCATACCGATTAATACAATCAGCAAAATGGGAGAAACTGCCTTGAATACCGTAGCATTTACTTCTTCACAGGGCTTTCCTGTATAAATCATTCCCACGATGCTTTGGTCAGAATTAAACAAAGGGGCGTAGTAGGAAAAGTATTGCACATCATTAATGGTAGCATTGGTATAAAATTGCGGTTGACCGGTCTGTAATACATCCTGCACAACCACTGCATTCACGCCGGTACCGATAATGCGGGTACCATCCTCGTTACAAATCGTAGTCAGTATGCGGGTATCCTGATAAAAAATAGTAATATCAATCCGGGTTTCCTCTTTGATTTGGTCTATGATGCTATAGTCGGTGGTTAAAACCTGATCCCCTTTGACTAAATCCAGTGCTTTTTCCCCAACTAACCGGTAATCGCCGGGATAGAGAAGGTCATAGGTCATGGTAACGGTGCTGGCAATATTCTGAAGCTCGGTACGGATGGCGTCATGCATCGTAGCCTTCACAGACTGATAACTGAATATAGAGATAACCAAACCTAAAAGTATTAGAGGCATGATGGTCATGGCTTGCAGGGAGTGGGCTAACTGCCTTTTTATCTTTTGCTGCTTCATGTAGTATCCTCCACAAAGTGTTTTATTATAAATTAAGATAATAACGATTCCATAAAAATATATACATAATTATACTGCTGAATCAGATGTGGGACAAGGGTTGTGAGGGAAAAAGTTCTGTGATAAAATGAAAGAAAAACAAGGGGTACAGAAGAAAAAGGGGTGTTATGCATGATAGAAATTTTGATATTGCTTATGAATTTGTTGGTTACGGAAACGGATATGTCTTCATTGGGCAATATTGCAGTCCCCGTGCAGGATGTTACCTATGAAGCGGAGTTTACAAAAGAGTGGCAGGAAGCCTATTATGAAGTGCTGAGAGAAGTACGTCTGGGAAATGATGATTACGAGGGAAACGAAGAATACAACAATTTTTCCGAAAGCTATTACTTGTATGATATCGATAAGGATGAGATTCCGGAACTGTTAGTAGAGTATGGTCAGAGTGAAGCCGGTTATTATACGGAAATCTACACGTATGCAGATGGAGAAGCAATAAATCTGGGAGAAATCGGAACCGGACATACTACGCTCTACACATGGCCAAATGAAAATGCAATCATGTTTTATTATGCGCAAATGGGTGTGGCACAGGTAAATAAGGTTAGTATTGCAGACGGGGAACTTGTCAGTGAACAGATTCATGAGGAATATATTAAGCCGGAAGAAGATGAATGGTATACGGATGAGCAGGAACTGGTCCCCGGTGCGGCATATCTGTACCGGTATAGAACGGAGCTGGATTTGCCTCTTGTGGTATATGACAGCATGATGAATGGTAAGGAATTGCCTTTTTCGACAGGTGGCAGTGTAAGCAATAAAGAAGCAAAAGAAATACTACTTTCTACAATAGAAGAAGACGGTATGGTGTATGGTATTTCGGGAGACGGTTTTGGAGGAGATACCGGTTATGTGAGCTTTTCAACCTATTGTGAGCCCGGGGGTGCCGCACAGTTTGCAGATGCTGTTCTTTCGGTAGAAAGGTATACCTGGGCGGATGTAAATGGTGACGGTCAGGATGAGTGTATTGTGGATTTGGCGGAACCGGAGAATGATACCTGGAGACAGGAAATACGTACTGTGTTAAGTTTACAGGATGACATGGTATATGCTTACTGCCTCAATTATGGCAGTGATACGGTTCTTTATGAGGATGGCATATTCTGTGATGAAGAATACGGTAGTGCCGCTTATAAGATATGTTTTAATAAAGATGAGTGTTTCCGGTATGGGGCAGAGCCGGATGAAAAAAGAAAAGAAGTGAAATGGAAAACCCTATAAGAAATTCTGCGGAAATGTTGCAAAGAAATGCCGTAAGAACCCCTTTTCTGCTTGACAATTTGAAAAGTTCCACTATATAATATCCTAAAGATAAAAACTGTGACGGAGACAGTACGCATTTTTTAAAAGTTGCAGCGAGCCGGTGAGGGTGCAAGACCGGTACGAGTAAAGAGATGCAGAATATCACTCCCGAGTTGCAAAGGCAAAAGGCATTTGCCCAGTAGTCTGCGACGGCGTCCCACCGTTAGAGGGAACCATATAACTTTCCGTGTGGCATATATTTTTGTAATGCGTGGAAAGCGTATGTTGTAACAGGTGGTAACGAAGCGATTTTTGACCTCGTCCTTTTACAGGACGGGGTCTTCTTGTATTTAAAAGAAAGGAAGAACACTATGTACAAAAAAGTATCAACGGACCTGAATTTCGTGGAAAGAGAAAAACAGGTAGAACAGTTCTGGAAAGACAACCGGATTTTTGAAAAGAGTATGGAAACCCGTAAAGAAGGACCTACCTATACCTTCTATGACGGACCGCCTACCGCAAATGGTAAGCCCCACATCGGTCATGTGTTAACCCGTGTTATCAAGGATATGATTCCCAGATACCGTACCATGAAGGGCTATATGGTACCCAGAAAAGCAGGTTGGGATACCCACGGTCTGCCCGTAGAAATCGAAGTGGAAAAGCTGTTGGGCTTAGACGGTAAGGAACAGATTGAAAATTATGGTTTAGAGCCTTTTATCGATAAGTGTAAGGAAAGTGTTTGGAAATACAAAGGTATGTGGGAGGACTTCTCCGGTACCGTTGGTTTCTGGGCGGATATGGATGACCCTTATGTTACCTATCATGATGACTTTATTGAGTCCGAATGGTGGGCATTAAAGGAAATCTGGAATAAGAATTTACTTTACAAGGGCTTTAAGATTGTACCTTACTGCCCCCGTTGCGGTACCCCCCTTTCTTCCCAGGAAGTAGCACAGGGCTACAAGGACGTAAAAGAACGTTCCGCTATCGCACGCTTTAAAGTAAGAAATGAAGATGCATACATTCTGGCATGGACCACAACCCCTTGGACTTTACCCTCCAACGTGGCACTTTGTGTAAACCCTGAGGAGACTTACGCAAAGGTAAAGGCTGCTGACGGATATACTTATTATATGGCGCAGGCACTGCTTGATACCGTGCTTGGTAAGCTGGCTGTAAAGGCTGACCCTGAAAACGGTGTGGAAGCTAAGGCAGCTTACGAAGTGCTGGAAACCATGACCGGTAAGGAATTGGAATACAAAGAATACGAGCCTTTATTTGATTATGCAAACGCAATCTGTGAAAAGCAGAAAAAGAAAGCGCATTTCGTAACCTGTGACGGTTATGTTACTTTAACAGACGGTACCGGTGTGGTACATATTGCACCTGCCTTCGGTGAAGACGATGCCAAGGTTGGACGTAACTACGACCTGCCTTTCGTACAGCTGGTAGACGGTCAGGGTAATATGACGGAAGAAACCGACTTTGCAGGCGTATTTGTAAAGAAAGCGGACCCTATGGTATTAAAGGCGCTGGAAGAAAAGAATTTACTTTTCGATGCCCCTAAGTTTGAACACAGCTATCCTCACTGCTGGAGATGTGACACTCCTCTGATTTACTATGCAAGAGAATCCTGGTACATCAAGATGACTGCAGTAAAAGAGGACTTAATCCGTAACAACAATACCATCAACTGGATTCCCGAATCCATCGGTAAGGGACGTTTTGGTGACTGGCTGGAAAATGTACAGGACTGGGCAATTTCCCGTAACCGTTACTGGGGTACCCCTTTAAATATTTGGGAATGTGAATGCGGTCACCAGCATGCAATCGGCAGCCGTGCAGAACTGGCTGAAATGAGCGGTAACCCTGAAAATGCAAAGGTAGAGCTTCACAGACCTTATATCGATGAAGTGACCTTAAAATGTCCCAAGTGTAACGGTACCATGCGTCGTGTGCCTGAAGTTATCGACTGCTGGTTTGACTCCGGTGCCATGCCTTTTGCACAGCATCACTATCCTTTTGAAAATAAAGAGCTGTTTGAAGCACAGTTCCCTGCACAGTTTATTTCTGAAGCAGTGGACCAGACCAGAGGTTGGTTCTACTCCCTGCTTGCAGAGTCTACCCTGTTATTCAACAAGGCACCTTACGAAAATGTAATCGTATTGGGTCATGTACAGGATGAAAACGGACAGAAGATGAGTAAGTCTAAGGGTAATGCAGTAGACCCCTTTGATGCACTGAATACCTACGGTGCAGATGCAATCCGCTGGTACTTCTACATCAACTCCGCACCCTGGCTTCCGAACCGTTTCCATGGCAAGGCCGTACAGGAAGGCCAGCGTAAGTTCATGGGTACTTTGTGGAATACTTACGCATTCTTCGTACTGTATGCAAATATTGATGGTTTTGATGCAACCAAGTATGCATTGGAATACGATAAACTGACCGTTATGGATAAGTGGCTCTTATCCAAGTTAAACACCGTAGTCAGTGAAGTGGATGATGATTTGAATAATTACAGAATTCCTGAAGCAGCAAGAGCATTACAGGAATTCGTGGATGACATGAGTAACTGGTATGTCAGAAGAAGCCGTGAACGTTTCTGGGCTAAGGGTATGGAACAGGATAAGATTAATGCATATATGACCCTTTATACCGCATTGGTAACCATCAGTAAGGCAGCAGCACCCATGATTCCTTTCATGACAGAAGAAATCTATCAGAACTTAGTATGCAGCATCGATGCAAATGCACCGGAAAGTATTCATTTATGCGACTTCCCGGTAGTGGATCCCGCATTTACCGACAAGCAGTTGGAAGCAGATATGGACATCGTATTAAAGGCTGTTGTAATGGGCCGTGCCTGCAGAAATACCGCAAACATCAAGAACCGTCAGCCCATCAGTACCATGTTTGTAAAAGCTGACCGTGAACTGACTGACTTCTACAAAGATATTATTGCAGAAGAATTAAATGTGAAGACCGTTACCTTTACCGATGATGTAAGAGACTTTACTTCCTACACCTTCAAGCCTCAGCTTCGTACCGTAGGACCTAAATACGGTAAGCAACTTGGCGGTATCCAGAAGACTTTAGGCTCTTTGGACGGCAATGCGGCAATGGATGAATTAAAGGCAAACGGTGCACTGAAGTTTATGGTAGGGGATGTAGAAGTTTCTCTGGCGGAAGAAGATTTACTTATCGAAATGACCCAGAAGGAAGGCTATGTAACCGAAGCAGACAACTATATGACAGTTGTGCTGGATACCAATCTGACGGAAGCACTTGTTGAAGAAGGCTTTGTGCTGGAAGTAATCAGCAAGATCCAGACCATGAGAAAAGATGCAGACTTTGAAGTAACTGACCACATCAAGGTTGCATTTACCGGCAACGATAAGGTATCTGAAATCGCCATGAAGAACAAAGATGCCATTGCAGGTAAGGTACTGGCTGATGAAATGACTGCCGGTGCTACCCTTGCAGTTTCCAA
>JAZNNL010000132.1:0-20534 GCA_045580245.1 Lachnospiraceae bacterium | reverse complement strand
GCAGTTTTTTGCTCTTTTTTTTACGGCAGTTGTACAAATCTGTGCAACTGCCGCATTATTTTGCGCTGCGGATGAAAAGGATGAATAAATCATCCAAACAAGGGGCAAGATACAGGTTAAGGAGAAAATCCATAACATTACATTTAAAAATGAACCAAGCACGATTTTTTTAATTTTTGTACCTATATCATTTTTTTCTACTTTTGTCATTTCCATTTTTTTAGCCATCTTATCTCCCTCCTTCCTTAAAAGTCATTCTTGCTGGTAATGCGCTTGATTAACCACTGTGAACCACCAATTACTGACAAGCTCAATACGAAGATTGCAACGGAAATCGCACTACCGTAACCCATGTTGTTGTGCTGGAAGGATACCTGATATCCGTACATTGCCATAACCATGGAAGAATATCCGGGTCCACCGGCCGTCATAACATAGATATTATCGAAGGCCTTCATGTTACCAGCAATACACAAGGTGATACATACAAGAATCGTATTCTTTACCAAAGGAAGTACAATATAAATTGCTCGCTGAATGCCGTTTGCACCATCAATTTCTGCTACTTCAAAAATTTCCTGGTCAATTGCGGAAATCGCGGATAAAAGAATTACCATATAGTAACCAATCCACTGCCATACCAGAGGAATTGCTACTAAAAACATTACCAAATCCGTCTCATTCAACCATACCTTTTTTAAATCATCGCGTCCTATCAAATCTAAAAACCAGTTGATAAGACCACGCTTATAGTCATAAATCATTTTCCAAATAAAACCGATGGATACCGCAGCAACGGTGCTGGGGAAGAAGCCAAAGGTTCTATGGATACCTTTTAATTTAACCAGCTTGGATTGAATCATCAATACAAAGATAAACGCAAATCCAATCTGTCCGATAATACAAACTGCTACTAAGAACAGGTTGTGTCCAAATGACAACCAAAATGTTTCGTCATTAATTAAATCCACATAATTGAGGCCATAATTAAAGGTCTTTTGCGGACCGCCTCTCCACTCAAAAAAGCTGTATACAAAAGCTGTAACCAGAGGTACAAATACTGAGAATACAAATATCACTACAGGGACTATCAAGTATAAAAACAGTGTTCTGTTTTTGGGTCTAATCGCATTAGTCATCCCTTTCCTCCTCCTTCTCATTACGTTATTTCTGCTTAATAATTACGGTACCAATCGGGCACAGGGCCCAACTGGTACCGCATATTTACCCGTTAATTAAATTTACGGTATTCGATGAATTAGTAGTTAGCCTCGTAAGCTGCCTGAGCGTTAGCTGCAACATCTTCGGGAGCCATATCACCATTCATCATAGCCTGGATATCTGCATTTAATACGCCCCAAACTGCGCTGGATACGTAAGAGTCATAGATTTCACAAGCTTCAGTATCAACATAAGACCAGTTGTAGAAATCAACATCCCACTGATCGAACTTGCTCCAGTCAACTTCAGGAGCTGCGGTTAATCCGCCTAATGCATAGTTCTCAGCAACGTATGCAGAGAATTCAGGACCGGTTAAGGTGTAAGCTAAGTCAAGAGCTGCTGCTAATTTAGCAGGATCTTCTGCTACTGCAGGGTTGATAGCTACAGCGTAACCAAGACCGATGTTCTGGCTGTTTCTCTGATGAGCAGCGTCTGCAGACTGAGGAAGAACTGCGAAACCGGTATTTGCATACAGGTCAGAGCCCATTTCCTTCAGAGTAGCGCCTACGTAAGAAACGTCCCAGTTACCACCGATGAATGCGGTTGCATCGCCGGAGATGTAGTATTCACGAGCATCTTCGTTAGATACTGCGTTGAAGTCAGCGTTGAAGATTTCAGTTTCATTGAACAGTCTCTGGGTTTCAGCAAGTGCTGCTACGAATTCAGCATCTGTGAACTTAGCGCCGCCCTTGTTGATGATAGACAGATACCAGTCGGGACCGGTATAACGGTCAGCCAGAGTAGAGATGAAGCAAGAGTTTGCCTGCCACTGTCCGCTGTTACCGAAAGCGATAGGAGTCTTGCCAGCTGCAATGATGTCAGCTGCCTTAGCTTCTACGTCTGCCCAAGTTGCAGGGAATTCATCGCCCCATACAGTCTTGTCGTACATAACTACGGTACAAGTACCACCAGTCAGAACAGGAAGACCATAAATCTTTCCGTCAGGAGTGGTGAAAGGTGTGAAGTATGCTGTGTTGTAATCAGCATAGTAAGGAGATGCTTCGATGTAAGAAGTCATATCCAGAACCAGACCCTGTTCAGCCCATGCGATGGTATTCATACCCTGAAGTAAGAATACGTCAGGCAGGTCGTTAGCGTTTGCTAAAGTTGCGATCTGAGTCTTGTAGTCATCGTTTGCAAGTACGTTTTCTTCTAAAGTGATGTCAGGATTTGCTGCGATCCAGTTAGCCAGA
This sequence comes from Lachnospiraceae bacterium, assembly GCA_045580245.1. Taxonomy (GTDB): domain Bacteria; phylum Bacillota; class Clostridia; order Lachnospirales; family Lachnospiraceae; genus Acetatifactor. The sequence goes on along the minus strand of JAZNNL010000132.1, from coordinate 18,120 downwards.
GTAGTTCTGAAACCGTCGGAACCACCGTTACCCTGAGATTCTTCAGAAGTAGAGTAGTGCATTAAAGAAAGTGTGCCGGTATAACCAGCTGCTGCGTCTGCATCTGCATCAGCATCTGCGTCAGCGTCTGCATCAACATCTGCAGGAGTGTCTACAGTTGTATCTGCTGCTGCAGAAGAGTTGTCAGTTGTGGTATCAGCGTCGCCGCCACAACCGGTAAGCATTGTTGCTACCATAGCAACGGTAAGTAAGATACCTAATGCTTTTCTTTTCATTTTTGTTTTCCTCCCTTAAAAAATAGGTTATTATTTATATTAAGACTTATGTCCTAATACCGAATTAAAGAATGGGGCCTACGGTTTTGCCTTTGCAAACCGTTCCGCCAATCATCAGCTGCTCTACAAGTGTTGTTTTAGGATGTTCAATCTGGCTCAACAGCTTTTTCCCTGCTTCTGCTCCGATTCTTTCCGTATCCTGTACCACTGTAGTGAGCTGCGGCTCAATGTGACGGCTCATGCTGATGCCGTCGTAGCCTGCTATGGAAATGTCCTGCGGAATCCGAAGTCCTTTTTCTCTTATCACATTGATTCCGCCAAAACTGGAAAAATCATCCGGATATAGTATACATGTGGGGGGATTTTTCAGTTCTAAAAGTTCTTTTGTCCGCTCTCCTGCCCACTGTACATCTCTGTATGCTGCTTCTTTTACATAGGCATCCGGGATATCTAACCCCAGTTCTTCTGCCGTCTTATAAAAAGAAGAAAGCCTGTTCTGCGTAACTGCCGTATCATTGCCGTGGATATAAGCGATTTTACGATGTCCCTGTTCATAAACATATCTTACCAAATCACGCATACCGCTGACATTATCCGATACTATAGCCGATTTGTTACAAAACACATAATCAATAGTTACAACCGGTATATTACTGTTTACCAGTTCCACAACCTCAGAATCCGTAAAATACGTGCAGGCTATCATTACACCATCGTATCCGCGATATCTGCAATGTTCCAGATACGTCATCCTGTCTTTGCGATGCTTACTCGCATTCAGGAATGTGATATCATATCCTCTGCTTTCTACTGTACGTTTGAAACTGTCCAACACATTTGCGAAGTAGGCATGAGTCAGTCCGCTCATAGATTCGTCCGCGAACAATACGCCTATATTGTATGTACGGTTCGTCTTTAACGCTCTGGCTGACGAATTGGGAAAGTATCCCATCTCTTTGGCTACCCGCCGTATATGTTCTTTTGTTTCCTCCCCGATATCCTTGTGGTTGTTTAGTGCCTTACTGACTGTCGCAATACTGACACCGCATGCACGGGATATATCCTTCATAGAAGCCATATTGCAACCCTCTTTCAGCCGCACCAGCAACTTAATCGTTTTCGGCTTATTTAACTATACAACACGTTTGATAATTTTGCAATACTAATTTAAATTTTTTTATGCATATTTTATACTTTTTGTAATTTTTAACAGAAAACGGGGTTGTGTTTTTGTCTCAAACACCTGCTTTTTGTTACATTTTATACCTAAAAACCACTTTTTGCAATCACTATTGTACCAAAATTATAAAATCCCGGAAAATATAATTACTGTTTTCTTTCCTATATTAGTCTTTTTTAGTAAAGTTGCCAAAAAAATCAAACAAACGCCAAACATTTATATTGCAATCCGTATATATCTTGTGTATAATTTGGGCTAGAGAGTTAAAACGTTTTACTTAAACGTTTAACTTACTTTGTTACCAGTAAAAAATAATAATGAAAAAGGAGAGTCTATCATGAAATTTGGTTTTTTTGATGACGCGAATCGGGAATATGTCATTAATACCCCGAAAACCCCGCTTCCCTGGATTAACTACTTAGGCTGCAACGATTTCTTCAGTCTGATTTCCAACACCTGCGGCGGCTACACTTTTTATAAGGATGCAAAGCTGTTACGTCTGACCAGATATCGCTACAACGATATTCCTGCTGACACCAACGGCAAATATATCTATATTAAGGATGGCGATACTGTTTGGAATCCCGGCTGGCAGCCCACCAAAACAGAATTGGATTCCTATGAATGCCGTCACGGTATCGGCTACAGCCGCTTTACCGGCGTTAAAAACGGCGCGGAGGCTTCCATTCTTACCTTCGTTCCTTTAAAGGACTCCTGCGAAGTAAGCAAGCTGACTGTAACCAATAAATCCGACAGTGCAAAAGACCTTTCCTTATTCTCATATGTAGAATGGTGTTTATGGAACGCTGATGACGACAGCAGAAACTTCCAGCGTAACTTAAGTACCGGCGAAGTGGAAGTGGTTGATTCTACTATTTTCCATAAGACCGAATACAGAGAACGTCGTAACCATTACGCAATTTACTCTGTAAATACCAAGGTTGACGCATTTGACACAAGCCGTGACGCTTTCTTAGGCGCTTACCGCGGTGCCGACAAGCCTGAAGCAGTTGAAAATGGTGCATGCACCAACTCCATGGCAAGCGGCTGGTCTCCCATTGCTGCTCACCAGATTAACGTGACATTACAGCCCGGCGAAAGCAAGACCTATGTTTTCGTATTAGGCTATATCGAAAATCCCCAGGAAGAAAAGTGGGAATCCCACGGTGTTATCAACAAAAATCCTGCTTTTGCAATGCTTGACCGTTACAAAACAGATGCTGATGTAGATGCTGCTTTCGAAGAATTAAAAGCATACTGGACACAGTTACTTTCCAAGTACACTGTAGAATCTGAAAACGATAAAGTTAACCGCATGGTAAACATTTGGAACCAGTATCAGTGTATGGTAACCTTTAACATGTCCCGTTCCGCTTCTTATTATGAATCCGGTATCGGTCGTGGTATGGGCTTCCGTGACTCCTGTCAGGACCTGTTAGGTTTCGTACATCTGATTCCTGACCGTGCAAGAGAAAGAATTATTGATATCGCTTCTACCCAGTTCCAGGATGGTAGTGCATATCATCAGTACCAGCCTCTTACCAAGAAAGGTAACGCTGATATCGGTAGCGGCTTTAACGATGACCCCCTGTGGTTAATTGCAGGTACCTCCGCTTACGTACGTGAAACCGGTGATACCTCTATCCTGACAGAAATGGTTCCTTACGACAACGATATGTCCGTAGCTACCACTTTAATGGAACACTTAAAGAGATCTTTAGATTACATCATCAACCACAAAGGTCCTCACAACCTGCCTTTAATCGGACGTGCTGACTGGAATGACTGTCTGAACTTAAACTGCTTCTCCGAGCAGCCCGGAGAATCCTTCCAGACCTTCGGTCCCAGCGAAGGACCCGTTGCAGAATCTGTATTCATTGCAGGTATGTTTGTAAAATACGGTGAAGAATATGCACAGTTAGCTGAACTGTTAGGCGACGAAGCAGAAGCTAAGAGAGCACGTGATGAAGTAAAACTTATGTATGACGCTATCTTAAAGGATGGCTGGGACGGCGAATGGTTCGTTCGTGCATACGATGCATACAGCAACAAAGTTGGTTCCAAAGAATGTGAAGAAGGCCAGATCTTTATCGAGCCCCAGGGCTTCTGTGTACTGGCAGGTGTCGGTGTAGAAGAAGGTCACGCAAAGAAAGCTTTGGATTCCGTAAAAGAAAGACTGGATACCGATTACGGTGTTATGATTTTACAGCCTGCATACACTAAGTATCACTTAGAGCTTGGTGAAATCACCTCTTATCCGCCCGGATACAAAGAGAACGCAGGTATCTTCTGCCACAACAACCCTTGGGTTTCCATCGCAGAAACCGTTATCGGCCGCGGTGACAGAGCATTCGAAATTTACAAAAAGACCTGTCCTGCTTACGTGGAAGAAATCAGTGAAGTACATCGTACCGAGCCTTATGTATACTCCCAGATGATTGCAGGCCGTGACGCTAAGTTCCACGGCGAAGCAAAGAACAGCTGGTTAACCGGTACCGCAGCATGGACCTTCACCAATATCTCCCAGTACATCCTGGGTGTATATCCTACCCACAAGGGCTTAAGCATCAATCCTTGTGTACCTACAGGCTTCGGCGACTTCAAGTTAACCCGTGCATTCCGTGAAGGTATCTACAACATTGAAGTTAAGAACCCGAACAATGTAGAAAAGGGCGTTGTTTCCATGGTAGTTGACGGTACTCCCGTTGAAGGTTGCGTAATCCCTTACGAAAAGGGCAAAGAAGTTTACAACGTTGTTGTAACCATGGGCTAATCCTTATTTCATAAGAAGAATCCTATTAACAGAGGGTGTCCGAAATACTCGGACACCCTTTTTATGCCTGTTTTTTGCTGCATTATATTTTTTTATTTTTTCTCCACAAACCTCTTGACATTTTCCTCAACACCATGTAAAATATTCAATGTTGTGGCAGTGATGTTACATCATGTGCGTTTAGCTCAGCTGGATAGAGCGTTTGGCTACGGACCAAAAGGTCGGGAGTTCGAATCTTCTAACGCACATAAAAAAAGGCAGAAACTACTCCCCTTATACGAGTTTCTGTCTTTTTTATTTGTCTGTAAAAGCCGCATTACGTCCCCTTCCTATGCAGTTTGCATTCTGCAGAGGATTTCGGATTCATAGAATTTCCCATAACACAAAAAGGTCCGCAGGATTTTCCTGCGGACCTTTGAACTTCTGATTCATTTATATCACTGTTTCTTACGCCTCTATAGTCGCTGCAGCTTCCTTAGCAGCTTTCTTTGCAGCTTTTTTCTCTGCTCTCTTCTTACCGATAACATCCATCTGTTGTAATACCCATACACAGAAAATAATGACGATAATAGCAACAAAGATACCTAACATACCATAACCCATAATTAACAGTGCATTCATAATATTTGCGTTCATGTGCTACCTCCTACATCATCTGTGCTACTAACTGGATAATCAGACCACCTGCAATTGCAGAGGAAATCTGACCTGCCACGTTAGCACCTGCAGCCTGCATGATAATAATGTTTCCGGGATTTTCTTCCTGTGCCATCTTCTGTACTACTCTGGATGCCATAGGGAATGCAGAAATACCGGCTGCACCAACCATAGGATTGATTTTCTTCTTCATAAAGAGGTTTAAGAATTTCGCAAACAATACACCGGCAATAGTATCAAATACAAATGCTGCCAAACCGATACCCATAACCAATAAAGTGTCTACTCTTACGAAGGCATCTGCACCCATACTGAAAGAAATGGTAATACCTAAAAGTAAGGTAATCAGGTTGGTTAAAGGTCCCTGTGCTGCTTCAGAAAGATTCTGCAGTACGCCACACTCTCTAATCAGGTTACCAAACATCAGGAAACCTACCAGAGATGCAGAAGAAGGTGCAATAAAGCCTACGATAATGGTAACTACGATAGGGAATAACAACTTGGTTCTCTTAGAAACAGAACCGGGTTTGTATTCCATCTTCATACATCTTTCCTTCTTGGTAGTAACCAGCTTAATCGCCATAGGCTGTACAATAGGCACCAGCGCCATGTAGGAATAAGCCGCTACCGCTATCGCTCCTATATAGTTGGAATCCAGCACCTGGGATACCAGCAACGATGTAGGACCGTCAGCTGCACCGATAATACCGATGGATGCCGCGTCGTTTAAATCAAATCCAAATAAAACTGCGATAAATAATGCCGCAAAAATACCGAACTGTGCCGCTGCGCCGAACAAAAACATAATCGGCTTTGCCAAAAGGGGTTCAAAGTCAATCATCGCACCGATACCGATAAATAACAGAATCGGAAGTGCTTCAGAAGCTTCAATACCAATTTCATATAACCACTGGATAATACCATTGGTTTCAATTTTGCCTGCGATCAACTGATCCACTGCATTGGCACCGGGCAGGTTAATCAAAATCGCACCAAATCCCATCGGTAAAAGTAATGCAGGCTCATACTGCTTCTTAATGGCCAGCCAGATGAGTGCTGCGCCTACAAAATACATGACAATCTGTTGCCATGTGACGGATAAAAATCCTTCCCATAAAAACTCCATTTCTAATCCTCCATATATACTATTTTGTGTATGAAATTCATATGCTCATCATATTATAAAGGGTTCTTGCTCCAAAGTAAAGCCATGTTTTGCTAATCTTTTTATAACTGTATTATACCCCGTATAATACCCAGAAATAAACGTATGCAGGAATAATGGCTGCCAGAGTAAAAGGAATACCGATTTTAAAGAAATCTGCATTCTTTACTTCATAGCCTTCTTTTCTCAGGATACCGATACCGGTAATATTGGCTGATGCACCGATAGGTGTCATATTACCTCCAAGGGTGGCGCCACTTAACAAACCAAAATACATTACCGTAGGGTCAATATTCAGTTGCGTTGCAATTCCCGCAATAACAGGTATCATAGTCGCCACATAAGGAATATTGTCAATAAATGCAGAAATCAATACGGAAGCCCATACAATAATCGTATACAGCAGGAATACGTTTCCTCCTCCCATTTTAACCAAAAGGCCTGCAGCCGCATCGATAACACCCATATTGGTAATACCGCCAATCATTAAGAACAATCCTACCAATAATCCTAAAGTCTGTAAATCAATAGACTTCAAAGGGGCAATAATGGCAGATATATTTTTCTTTCTGATATAGTTATAAATCAAACCAATGATTAATAATGTACAACAAATCAGACCGTTTGTTACATCAGGCTTATTAGGAATAAAGGAAGCAAGAATCAGTAAAACAATAGTTCCCACCAGTAATACCGTAGGTACAAAATCCTTTACTTCCGTTCTCTCGCCCGCTTTCGGAATAGGTTCTTTTTCTTTACGGAAAACAAATGCTAAAATAAACGCGGCCAAAACCGCACCCAATTCTACTGCGAAAAAAATGGAGGGTTTTCCCTGATACCAGAAGAAATCCATAAAACTCATATCCAGTGCGGAACCCAGCATAATTGCGGTTGTATCGCCTACCAGTGTGGCTGCACCCTGCAAATTAGAAGAAACCGCAATACCAATAATAAAAGGTACCGGATTGGTATTTAACTTTTTACAAACTGCCAACGCCACCGGTGCAATCATAAGTACCGTTGCCACATTGTCCACAAATGCGGAAATGATTCCCGCAAATAATGCCAATGCCACTGCTGCAAGCTGGACATTAGGTACTTTTTCCATAATCACGTCTGCTGCAAGCTGGGGCATCTTACTTTCAATAAACAGTGCCACAAGTCCCATGGTACCGGCTATCATCAACAGTACGTTAAAATCCAAGGTACCCACAACCTGGTCAAGCGGTAACATACCACTCACAATAAAAATCAGACCGGAAGCCAACGCAATATATGGTCTGTATTTACTGAATGTAAGCATTAATACATAAGTTAACGCAAAAACTATAATTGCTGCAATCATTTGTATCTCCCTCTTATATATTATATTTGTACAACTTTGTTATTATATCATATCTCAATAAAAAATAACAGTCTTACACCCTTACAAATCTCTTTCCTTTAATTCCATGTAGCTTTCCATATTCAACCGGATATCATTTCGTATTTCATCCAAAGAATCATATGCCATAATATAGATTGGTCCCTGCACCTGTGTCAGACTACCGTAATACATTCCATAGGACATATTAACAAAGTTTTGTTCTCCGCTTCTTAAAATCACATCGTCAAAGCATGCTGCCACATAATAAATCACTTCTGTGTCATCTACTGAAAAAGTCACCTCAAACACATCGTATAAAGAATTGGTCTGTTTACCATCTGTAATCAAAAACAGTTTTACCGGTTTCATATCCACAAAATAGCCGCATGCTTTTGTACTATCCAGGTTCAGTTCCAAGACTTTTTCAGCCTGTATATGAATCATGTCCAAGGCCTCTTGGGACAGCTCCTCTAAATCTTTTAAGTATTCATCAAGACCATCTACCGTATAAAATTGGGTGTTTTCCGTCAAACGGTAATCACTGCTAGATGCCTCAATACTGACAGTCTCCCCTTCTATCAGATAATCTTCTTTTGAAATATCGTACGTAATGCGGTTTGCATCAATCCCCGGTACTGCACCTGTCATCTCTATTACAATTTCACCGTCACCGTCCGTTCCCCGGAAAGTAACATCGATACAATCAAAAGGATTTACCTTTGGCTTGGCGAAATGTTGTGGAATTACGGAAATCATACCTATCAGCATTAGGATGGCAATTATGATTACAGGTACCGGTATTTTTATCTTATTCTTCTTTTTCAACGCAGCAGCTCTCTCCTGTGCTGCCAGCTTCCCCTTATGATAACCATAGGCTTTCGCCTCGGCCTTTGCCTGAATTTCTTCTAAAGTGTCCTCTTTCTCCAACAGAAAAAGTGCTCCGCAGTATTCACATACTGCTTTTTCTTTTTCCGCATCCACCTGCATCACTGCCCCACATTTAGGACATGTCATATCTACCATTTTCATCTTAGGCACCTCCAAATCTATCTTCATTGGATTTTGCATCAATTAAGTTCTATTTTATCCTTATCAAATGGGACTGTCAACGAAATGATACGCACGATATCCCCGATATCTCATATAGGAAATGCACTTTACTGCAACCGGAGGCTATATCTTTCGGCTTGTTTACCATATAGTCTTATGCTAAAATGACCTTAAGCATTTTAATCCATTGTATTATGGAACTAATTTCACAAAGGGAGACAACGAATATGGCAATGATGACATCGGCGTATGCCAGTAAAATGTTAAAACAATTGGAAGAAGACAAGAATTTCTGGGTAAATAAAGAACGCAGTTCCTGTACTTATGTAGCAGCGGTGGGTGAAGAAGCAGTAATTCCGGAGTATGATTATGCAGAAGTAGCCGCTACCATTGCAGAAATTGACAAGAAAATGTGCGCTATCAAGCATGCCATCAATTTGGCAAATGTAAGCAATCGTGTGGACGTGGCCGGTGAAAGTCTGACTATTGATATGATTCTTGTTAAAATGGCACAGTTAAACCAGCGAAAAGCAATCTTAGACTATATGCGTAAGCTACAGCCTAAGACCCGCCAGGAACAGTCCTACGGAAACCGCACGGCAACACCGGAGTATCAGTATATCAACTATGATTTGGATTTGATTAAAGCTGAATACGAACAGGTTTCCACGGAAATCATGAACCTGCAGCTGGCACTGGATAAATACAATCAGACATTTGAATTTGAAGTAGAAATGTAAACTGCTTTTCCGTACAGATTGCAAAAAAACGAAGCTACTGCGTAATGTGCATTTATTGTTCAAGGTTATTCGTTATTTATTATTGGGTTATCTGTAAAAGAAATCGTTTATTGTTATTGTTAGGAAAACAGGATAAAACTATATACAATCTGTAAAAAACTTACGCTTCGGCGTGAAGCAGGAAGTTCGGTTCTATTGCTTCGAGAGCAGATTCACGGTTGAATGATTTCAACTTGTGAATCTGCTCTTTTTTTCAGCTATTAAAACCCATTTTTCATGCAAGATATTCCATTCCCCCACAAAATTATATACATTATACTATCCATATAGTAGCTATTCTACATAGAAATCAGGAGGGCTTATGGGAAATTACAAAAACTTTGATTTAGTTGTTTATTTTGTAGCTGACGGCGTTGTAAACACTACCAGAGAGAAACTACAGTCAGAAATTGATTTTTTTAACCGTTATATGAGATTAGACAAAGTTTATCTGGAGCCGTTCAGAGATGGTGTGTTTGCTTCTGAAGAGCAACTGCGTATGTGCAAAGAAGTATTTAATCAAAACGGTATCCGGACAGAGGGCGGTATTACCACCAGCATGCCTGATATTGCCGGACAGGAACGCAAACAGCGCATGTTTAATACCCTTTGCTATAATGACGAAAGCATGTTGTCCACTTTACAGAAAGTCTGTGAACTGAATGCAAAAGTATTCGATGCTTTTATCATTGACGATTTCTTCTTTACAAACTGTACCTGCGATACCTGTCGTGGGGCAAAGGAAGCCTATAACCAAACCCATCAAATTACTGATGGCAGCTGGCAGGCATACCGGGCCCACAGAATGTATGAAGTATCCAAGGACTATGTGATTGCACCGGCTAAGGCTGTGAATCCCAATTGTAAGATTACCATCAAATACCCCAACTGGATGGAAGCTTATCAGGAAACCGGATATGATCCCTTATCTCAAAAAGACATTTTTGACGCTATCTATACCGGTACCGAAACCAGAGACCCTATCAACACAGACCAGCACCTGCCCCGCTACTTATCTTATTCCCTGATGCAATATATGGAAGATATGGCGCCCGGCAGAAACGGTGGCGGCTGGTTTGACCCCTTCGACTGCAGATTGCTGGACTATTATTTGGAACAGGCATATTTAACCGCCTTTGCCAAGCCACGCGAGATGATGATGTTCTGTTTCCAGGCGCTGGTGAATTCCGTAAATGTACCTGCCCTGGGCTTTATGTTGGATAAACTGGATGCACTGTTATCCGATTTAGGAAATCCGATTGGTATTCCCTGCTACATACCCAATGCTTCTCAAGGAGAAGACAATGTACAGGATTATCTGGGTATGCACGGTTTCCCCATCGTTACCACCCCTTGGTTCAAAGAAGATGCGCCGGTTATGCTCTTAACACAAGCCTCTGCTTACGATGAAAATATCATATCCAAATTAGAACAATATGTGGCAAGCGGCCACAAAGCCATCGTCACAAGCGGTTTCGTAAAAGCCACTCTGGATAAAGGCTTAAAATCCATAACATCCATTCGGGACAGAGGCCGTAAGACAGCAATTAAAGAATATGCAGCAGAAGCTTCCCGCTATTATAACCGCTGGGAAAGAACCTACGGTCCCTCTAACGTAACAATTCCCGTACTGGAATTTAGAAACAACTCCACATGGGGTGCTGTATGCAAAGGCATTGCTGCCGAAGAAGCTTATACCCTCTTTGCACTGGATACCTATGGAAAGGGTCAGCTTTACACATTGGTAATTCCGGAAGCTTTTTCCGATATAAAGAATTATCCCAATTTGATTTTAAACCGCATGCGCAAAGAATTTTCCGTAAACGGTATCTATATGGAAGGTGACCCTATGATTAGTCTGTTTGCATATGATAATGGTACTTTTGTTATCTATCCATATGCAGACGCTACCACCAAAGACAGCGATATTTATTTACATATTACTAATGCAAAAGCCATTGAAGAAATAAGTACCGGCACAATCGTAAAACCTTTATACGAAGAAAACGGTGAATCAGTCTTCTGTGTCAGAGCAACCGTTGGTAAATTCCGTGGATATAAAATCCAAAAATAGACTCCTCTTTAATACTTAATTTTATACACAAAAAGAAATGCCCCTGCCTATTCTGATTAGGTAGGGGCATTTCTTATCGCCATTCATTCAATTTAGTATTTCTTCAATAAATATCGTCCTTTGTTTTCCCAAATCTATCTCTTTCGGTTGGATAACGGTTTATAGAAACTATTGTAATGCACATTCACAATGGGACGGGCACCATGGTTCTTTCTGATATTGGTAATCACACCTATTTCACCTGTGGATAATCTGACAAGTGCTCCCATAGGGTATAGCGCAATACTTCCCACGAACAATTTCACTAATCTGCTATCAAAATAGATGCCACTGGTTCCATATATGATTTCCAAAGCTTCATAGGGTTTCATACCATTGTAAACAGTACTTTCTGTAATATTAGCACAAATAGCAACAATTCTTGCTCCCAAGGGAATCTCATCTCCCTTTAATTGTTTCGGATAGCCGGAACCATCGAATCGCTCTTCGTGACACTGAATAATTTCTGCAATCTCTCTGGGTAGATTATTTTGTATGGCAAAATAGTAACCATACGTAGGGTGTTCTTTCCAAAGAAGTTCTTCCTGCGGTGTCTTATTTTCTTTTCCTATTAAAAAAGTCATTTCCAGGCAACCTGCATCATGCAATAATCCACCCACCATAATGTCATACATCTGCTCTGCACTTAAATTGCATACTCCGGCAAGTAAACCTGAAAATACAGAAGTTTCTACAGCCTTTTGAAATAAATTACGTTCCTTTACCATGCGCATCTGCAAACAATAGGTTAATATCATTTCGTCCTTGCCAATATGCGTAATCACTTCATTCATTTTTTTGACAATGCGCGGTATATCGTCACGCTTATTTCCTACCTGTTGTGGTGATGAATATTTGGAAATCGCAGCGTGATAAGCTTCCTCAAGCACCACCTGCATCTGGTCAATGGGATTAATCTGTAACGAATAGATATCCGCTACAGAAATGAACATAATATTTCTATCATATAGCTTTTGTATGTTTATTCGATTTAAAACCTGTCCTGCTTTAAGTAAAAGTTGTTGTCCGTCATCCGACATAACAGGTTCTGCCAAAACCATTCCAACTCTCGCTTCCCTCAATGCTACCCGATACATAAAATCCTCCCGATTATTCCTAAAAATACCTCTCCTATACTTTATTCTATGCTTGAAAGAAAGGCTTGTCAATGTACTATCGGTTGCTCATTTAAATGAAATAATCCGGTATTATCTTAATAATTCCTTATCACTCTCTCCCTTCCACAATGACTTCTCCTCCTACATCACCGCAATCTACATTTTCTTTTGCCGAAACATTACCACCCACATCGCCACAATCTACATAACTTCCTGCGTTAATGCTACCTCCTACGTCCCCACATTCTACATAATTTCCGGTGGTAACACTGCCTCCGACATCTCCACATTCCACATAATTTCCGGCAGTTACACAATGCCCTATGTCCCCGCACTCTACATAACTTCCGGCAGTAACATTTCCCTGTACATTTTCACAGAATACCGAAAAACAACTGTCAATATTTAACACTTCGCCACGGCATTTAAAAGTAATGTTTTTGCTTATATGTCCAAATCTTTCCTTCAAAACTTCATCGCGAATCATTCGTTGCCCCCTAAACAATACAACATGAAGTGTATCATTATCATTCCAAGGCAATTGTCCATAATCGTAATACTCTTCTGCTCCGGAAAAACTTACCTTTTGCACCTCTTCGTTTTGCCACCACATAGCTTTATTGGTAAAATCTTCTTGTTGCATCAAAATATTTCTTCCAAATAATTCGTCTAATGTAATATTAAAAATATCTGCAATTTTAGGTAAGAGTTCAATATCCGGATAACTTTGATCCGTTTCCCACTTAGATACAGCTTGATTACTAATTCCCAATTGCCTTGCCAGTGCGTCCTGTGTTATATTTGCATTTTTCCGATAATATGCTATTTTACTTCCAATTTCCATTATAGTCCTCCAAATCATATATTCTGTAGGTGATTACCAGCAAAGTATATCATTCCTATCCTAAATTACACAATGGAATATTAGTTGAATTGCTATTTTGTTTCATTCCAACCATTGGTTGGACATAAAAATATATATTAACTATGCATCAAACCACAAAATAATAGCTTTTGTCCGAATATGTAGGTGGATAATCAACAAAAAAAGGAATACGCATGTACGTATTCCTTTACTGCTGGTGGCCGGACTTGAACAAAAATAACATTCTGAAACCCGCATAGAAAGGAGCTTTCTGAAGTCTCTGATAAGAAGTACATACAAAGTACATACAAATAGCAGAAGTCCATGAAAAAGTGACGTGAAGGGTGTGCGGGCGTGGCAACAAGCGGATGCGTGCCCGCCCCACACCTCACGCACTATACCTATTCAGCTAATCGCAAATTCTGCTCTATTTTCTTCATCTCTTTTTCATAATGCTCCTTAGTATCTAATTCATTCAACTCTGCTATAAATTCTTTTGTCATATCTGCTTTCATACCTTTGAGTTTACATATTACTTCTATCATCTGTATTGTTTCTAATGAAAGTTGTCTGTCTTCCTCAATCCCCAACTTTTGTACTGTAGGGTTAGCATTGATAACCATTTGAAACAAATCTCCGATACTTTTATAAATATCATTCACAGGTTTTGAAGCTATCAAGAAATCACATATACTGGAAAACATTCCATCCTCACACAACATCCTGTCCAGACACTTGATATATCTCCTTGCTTCAAATTCATCATCATAATGGCTGGCATACTTTACTATCTTGCTAATGGCTTCTTCTGATAGTCTTGTCTGTTCTGCTATCTCATGGTGTTCTGGGTTCGGTGATTGACTGTATCCCAGCAAATACTCAAAAGAACAATCCAATATATCAGCAAAGATTATCAACAATTCATAAGAATACGTTGCTTTTCCGCTCAAATATTTTTTGAGTGTAGAGTGTTTAACTCCTGCAACTTCCGCAAACCTTTCCTGCGTATATCCTTTCTCTTTTATTCTTCTTTTCAAAACAGCTCCAATTATAGCTTTTTCCATAGTTCAACTCTCCATTTGTACAAATTTTAGGGTCTATATATAGCCATTCTACCTTGCTACAATGAAATCGTCAACAGAGCTCGATTGACACTATAAGTCGGGGTTAGTATTACCCCCGACTTATGGGACAGGGACAAATATTTGTCAAACCATTGTAACCGTTGACTTTTTCAAATATCCCTTTGTCCCCATCAACACTGGGACAACAAATGGGACATTATTTAGAAAGGAAATTTATGACAACAAAAAATATAAGCAAAGAAGCTTCCCGCTCTTGGTTCTGCGTATTCAACAATCCCGCAAAACTTTTCGGAGAAGATTCAGCCCCCGATGACATGGTGGAAAAAGCCATTGCTCTTTGGTGTAATGACAAACCATACCGCACCTGTGCCATTAACTACGAAATCGGTGATAATGGAACACCCCATATGCACATGGTACTGGAAGACCCTGCAAAAAGCCGTTTCTCTGCTGTGCAGAAACTTTTTCCAGGCATTCACATTGAGCGTACAAGAGGAAGCAAGGAACAGGCAGAAGACTACATTAACAAAAGAGGTCGTTTTGAAGAAAAGGCACATACCGTTGTTGTTCCTGCCGTTTACTATGGTTCTATTAAAGCAGAGCAAGGCACACGCAACGATTTAGCCATTATTGAAGAATTGATAGAACAGGGACAACGCCCCTCTGAAATAACGGCTCTTTCCATCCGATACCTGCGACATGAAGCACTCATTAAAAAATTATACTTTAGGAAACGCTTTAATGAAACACCTATACACAGAAAAGTTACTGTATATTGGCACGTTGGTGACAGCGGTACTGGAAAATCATATACACACTGTAAGCTGATGGAAGAACACCCTAATGACGTTTATCTGTTTAACGACTATGACGGCGGTGGATTTGATATGTATGAGGGCGAACCCATCCTGTTTATGGATGAGTTTAAAGGCGGTATCCGCTTTCAGACTCTCCTAAACCTGTTGGACTCTTACAGAATACAAATTCATTGCAGATATGCCAACTTATATGCACTCTGGACAGAGGTACATATATCTTCCATCTTTCCACCGGAAGAAGCCTATAAATTTATGGTGGAAAGCGAAAACCGTGACGGTGACCCCATAGCCCAGTTAATGAGACGTTTAGATACGGTTGTTTATCACTACAAGTCAGCTGGAGAATATAAAACATTTTCTCTCCCTGCAACGGAATACAAAAACTATACTGACCTTAAAGAACAGGCTCTCAAAAATACTTTTATAGATGTTGAGACTTCACCGTTCGACCTGTAACCCTACAACCGCCGACAACGTATCGCCGTAGTGGAAAGAGTAACGCTCTATTCAGTCGCATTTCCTTGTTCACAAACCGCCTAGCGTCTAGGCTGGCACAAAGCACTTGGTGAGGTTCTTTCGAACCTAGTGCGACTGACTGGTACGGTTGTACCTCGGCTTACCGCAACCGAAAGGAGATGGCTGCAAGTGGAAAACAACACTTTTTGCTTGCCATCTTTTCTGACAGATGATACACTCTCCCTATCAGAGGCTTTGGAAAAAGTACTGTATATGAAAAAAAGACAGGAACTTGAACGAAAGTATCACGACAAAATAAAATCAAGAAAGGATGGCAGACAATTCTATATTTACATTGACCGTAAGCAGTATACCGCAACCACTTATAACGGATTGCTTGACCTGCTTTATGAACGGGAATACGGCAGGGAACGTTCTTCCCTTGCTGACTTATATCCCGAATGGATGTTATGGCGTAGGGATAATTCCCCTGTATGTGATAAGACCTTAAAAGAAGACACCCACAACTGGAATGCCTTTTTAAAGGATGACCCCATATCAGAGATACCCCTTGCTGATTTAACCCCTAAGGATTTTATAAGGCTGTTCCGCTCATGGACAAAAGACAGGACACTTACACGCAAACGGTTCAATAATATCAAAAGTCTTATTAACGGCATTTACTATTATGCCATTGAAGACGGTATTGTAACACACAATCCTATAAAGGACATAAACAGCAGGCAGTTTTCCTTTAAACCTGTCAACAATGATGATGACGTATTTACCTGCAAGGAACGCAAAGCACTATTAGAATACCTTGCCAATAATGACAGCATATATTCCCTTGCTATACAGCTTGATTTTCAACTGGTGGTGCGTATTGGTGAATTGCTTTCTCTCCGCTGGTCTGACATTAATAACGGATATATACACATCCAGTCCCAGCTACTGACAGAAAGAAAAATGAATGATGATTTGACCTTTACCAAAAGGGAACATGTAAACGTTGACCATGTAAAGGGTAACACATCACAGGGCTTTCGTTTTCAGCCATTAACGGATGAAGCTATTCGCATACTGGAAAAAATAAGAGAGCAAAATCCTGATGGTGAATTCATCCTCATGCATGACGGAAGACAGCTTAACGCAAATTCCTTTAACCGCTGGTTAAAACGATACTGTGAAGAATGTAACATTCCTGTTCGTTCCAGTCACAAAATTCGTTTCTGTGTAGCGTCTATACTGTATGACAGCGGTATTCCGTTGACAGTTCTTCAACAGCTTTTAGGACATACTACAACTGCCATGACTTTACACTATCTAAGACGTGTAACACCTACAAAAGACACATCAAATCTAATGAATATGGCTCTCTGCTAGATGTACATACAAGTACATACAATTTCCGCCACAAAACAAAATAGGAGAAACGCTGTAAAATCAACGTTTCTCCCACTTTTTAGATACTGCTGGTGGCCGGACTTGAACCGGCACGGTGTTGCCACCGAGGGATTTTAAGTCCCTTGCGTCTGCCTATTCCGCCACACCAGCTTAGGCAAACTTTAAAAAGTCATGGGGCCTACAGGGCTCGAACCTGTGACCCTCTGCTTGTAAGGCAGATGCTCTCCCAGCTGAGCTAAGACCCCATAACGACCCAGATCGGACTCGAACCGACGACCTCCGCCGTGACAGGGCGGCGCTCTAACCAACTGAGCCACTGGGCCAAACATATATAAAAAAGAACAAAATGGACCTTCGGGGACTCGAACCCGGGACCGACCGGTTATGAGCCGGTTGCTCTAACCAACTGAGCTAAAGGTCCATATACCCTTACGGACACAAGCCGATGATCGGACTCGAACCGATAACCTGCTGATTACAAATCAGCTGCTCTGCCAATTGAGCCACATCGGCAAATACGATGAACAATCATCGAATGACTCCAACGGGAATCGAACCCGTGTTACCGCCGTGAAAGGGCGATGTCTTAACCGCTTGACCATGGAGCCAAATACTATTTTAAATTGTTTTAGCTCTTAAAGCCAAACTCCCCGAGTAGGGCTCGAACCTACAACAACTCGGTTAACAGCCGAGTGCTCTACCATTGAGCTATCGAGGAAAAATTTTACTTCGTAAAATTACGAGAACTACTCGCTTCGCTCGTACGTTCTCGGTATAAGCGGTCACTTCGTTCGTGTAATTCCTACAAAAATATCGTACCTTCAAAACCGAACATTGAAAATTCTTACCTTACTTCCTTAGAATAACTTTTCCTCTCTGTTCTTTTAAACAGTTCCTTTTCTAGGTTAAGCGCTCGACCGATTAGTAACCATCAGCTTAACACATTACTGTGCTTACACCTTGGCCCTATCTACCTCGTCGTCTTCAAGGGGTCTTACTACTTTCGTATGGATATC
>JAZNNL010000131.1:0-3557 GCA_045580245.1 Lachnospiraceae bacterium | reverse complement strand
ACGAGTTTTTCAGCAAGGGTGGTTTCTGGCAGAAGCAGTTGCACATTTACAACTATCCTCTGTACTACATAAGTCGGATCGTAGCCATGTCGTTCTGTGAGCCAAGGAGTTGCTGTTTGGACTTGTCTTCCTAAGACCGCTTGGCCTCCGACTTATCAGGATTACGGTGATTACGAGTTTTTCAGCAAGGGTGGTTTCTGGCAGAAGCAGTTGCACATTTACAACTATCCTCTGTACTACATCGACTATTGTATCGCACAGATTTGTGCAATGCAGTACAAGGTCATGATGGATGAAAACTATGATGCGGCATGGGCAAGCTACTTAAAGCTCTGCGAACTTTCTGCAAGCGACTTCTTCACCAATCTGGTGGATATGGTTGGCTTAAAGAATCCCTTTAAAGAAGGCTGCGTAAAGGAAATCGTAGAAAAGCTGGAGAAGAAGATTGGGTAAATCCGATAAAGCGCCGCAGGAACGGGTCGCAGAATGAGAGAAATTATGATTTTTGAAACACACGCACATTATGATGATGAAGCCTTTGCAGAGGACAGGGAGCTTTTGTTAGCTTCCATGCCCGAAAAAGGTATCGGCAGGGTAGTGAATGTGGGCGCAAGCATTGCTTCCTGCAAAACTACGATAGAATTCATGAATAAGTACCCCCATGTGTATGGCGCACTGGGGGTACATCCCAGTGATACGGCGGATTTGACCGAGGAATCCTTTGCATGGTTAAAGGAGCAGGTAACCCACCCCAAATGTCTGGCAGTGGGAGAAATCGGTCTGGATTATTACTGGCCTGAACCGGACAGGGATATCCAGAAGAAGTGGTTTATCCGCCAGCTGGAACTGGCAAAAGAGGTGAAGCTTCCCGTTGTAATTCATTCCAGGGATGCCGCACAGGATACCATCGAAATTATGAAAGCACAGCATGCAGAAGAAATGGGTGGAGTCATCCATTGTTTTTCTTATACCAAGGAAAGTGCAGCGATTTTCTTAGATATGGGATTCTACATTGGAGTAGGCGGTGTGATTACCTTTAAAAACGCCAAAAAATTAAAAGAAGCTGTGGAATATATTCCCATGGACCGGATTGTAGTGGAAACGGACAGTCCTTATCTGACGCCGGTTCCCAACCGCGGAAAACGCAATGATTCCCTGCATTTGCCCTATATTGTGGAAGAAATTGCCCGCATCAAGGGTCTGACTTACGAGGAAGTAGCGGATATTACCTGGAAAAATGCAGAGACTATGTACAAAATGAGAAAGAACGAGGACTAATACGCGTGAGCGATTTAGAATATAACGAAGAGGAAAGACAGCGTCGCAGAGCCCTCCGCATTCAGCAGATGAAAAAGGAAAAGGAACGCAGTATCCGCTTTTGGAAAGGGGTAAAAATTGCGGTTCCTTCCGTACTTCTTTTGGTGGTGGTCATCTGTATTGTGGTCAATGTAGCAGGACGTGGCAAAGCGGATGACAAAGCACTTGCAGAGGGTAATATGGGTGCAGGCGTGGGAAGTCAGGAGGCAGGCGCAGATGTCACAGAGCAGGAGGCAGGCGGCGCAGCAAATACCACAGGGGAAGATGCAAATGAAATGACAGCAGGTTCTACGGAAGATTCTCCGGAACAGAACGTCAGCAGTCCTGCGGTCACGAATCCCGCAGACGAAGCAGGAGATGCGGCAGAAACAGGACCGGCCTCTCTTCTTAATGCACAAGCTACGGCAAACACCATAGATCCGGGAGAAGAGATTATCAGTACCCATGCCCTTTTAATTGATTTGGAAACCGAAGAAATACTGGCCATGCGGGATGCCTATTCTACCATCAGCCCCGCCTCTATGACGAAGGTACTTACGGTACTGGTGGCTGCAGAGCATATAACGGAGGCACAGCTGGACGATACCTTTACCATGACTTTGGAAATTACGGATTACGGTTTTATCCATGATTGCAGTAATACCGGTTTTCTGGACGGGGAAGTGATTACGGTCAGGGATTTGTTTTACGGTACCATTTTGCCTTCCGGTGCGGATGCGGCGGTAGGACTGGCAGTGTATGTGGCAGGCAGTCACGAGGCATTTGTGGAAATGATGAATGAAAAGCTGAAGGAATTGGGGCTTTCCGATACGGCCCACATGACCAACTGTGTGGGAATTTACGACGAGGAGCATTATTGTACGACCTATGATATGGCTGTGATTATGAAAGCAGCCCTGGAAAACAAAATTTGCCGGGAAGTGATGGAGGCACACACCTATACCACCACTTTTACCCAGCAGCATCCGGAGGGCATTTTGATTTCCAACTGGTTTTTGCGCCGTATCGAAGATAAGGATACCGGCGGGGAAGTGCTTTGTGCCAAAACCGGTTTTGTGAACCAGTCCGGCAGTTGTGCAGTGAGCTTTGGAATGGATCACGGAGGCAGCACATATATTTGTGTAACAGCCAACGCCACCAGTAGCTGGAAATGCATTTATGACCATGTGGCGTTGTACAAAATGTTTGCAACCGGAGACGAAAAAACAGAATAATGGTATTACAGATTTAAATCAGGCACAATGTAACCGAAAAACAGGAACATTGTGCCTATAATTCGGTATTTTATAATAAAAGTACTTTAAAAAATAGAACTATTGTGCTATATTAAAGTTAGAAGTGTATTTCGTTGGGGAACGAAGGTATCATGTAACGGGCGTTCATAAATCGGGGGTAATGATTATGAAAAAGAACCGAAGAAAATCGGCAGTAGCAATTGTGCTTCTACTGTCGGGATTTTTAATGTGTGTAAAGATGGGAATTGGTTTTGAGATGCAGGTTCAGGCATCTAATAGGGTTCCCAGAATATTGGTTATCAGTTCCTATTCCTACGGGTGGGATACTGTGCAGTTGCAAATAGAAGGTATCAAAGCAGGAGTACCTGCGGATGCGGTAGTGGACTATGAATTTATGGACACGAAGCGTGTGGATGATGCAATTTCCCGGGAGCAGTTTTATGATGGACTGGCATATCGTATGTCTCAGGTGGAGCCCTATGATGCAGTCATCTTAGGTGATGATGCTGCCCTTATCTTTGCCATGGAGTATAGGGAAGAACTGTTTGCTGACATCCCTCTGATTTTTTTAGGAGTGAATGACGAGAATCTGGCAAAGGAAGCATCTGAAGACCCGTTGATTACCGGTGTCATTGAAAAATTGTCTGTAGAAAAAAATATTGAATTGGCACTTTCCCTTTATCCTAAGGCAACCAAAGTGGTAGGTATTTTGGATGACAGTATTACAGGGGAAGCGGAAAGAGTTAATTTTTATAAGAATGCAACTTTGTTTCCGGAATTGGAATTTTCTGAGATAAATACGTCAGAGCTTACCACGGCCCAATTAAAAAATGAATTGGCGGCCATTGAAGAAGGCACTATCCTGATATATGTTATGATGACGGAGGATGCCAGCGGCAAGCAATATACCAACAAAGAGTCCATAGAATTGATAGCCAAATTTGCATCCGTACCGGCTTTTAGAATGGTGGAAGGCGGTATTGGCTGGGGCGTTCTGGGCGGAAA
>JAZNNL010000130.1:0-8631 GCA_045580245.1 Lachnospiraceae bacterium | reverse complement strand
GGTGAAAACAAGGCATACCTGATTCCTTACGGCTCCCGCGTAAAGATTACCGATGGACAGATGCTGGAGGCCGGTGATGAGCTGACTGAAGGTAGTGTAAATCCTCATGACCTGTTAAAGATTAAGGGTATCCGTGCAGTTCAGGATTACATGCTCCGTGAAGTACAGCGTGTATACCGTCTGCAGGGTGTAGATATCGCAGATAAGCATATCGAAGTGATTGTACGTCAGATGTTAAAGAAGATTCGTATCGAAAATAACGGTGATACAGACTTCTTGCCGGGTACACTGGTAGATGTTCTGGATTACGAAGATATGAACGAACAGCTGATTGCAGAAGGCAAAGAGCCCGCAGAAGGCAAGCAGGTAATGCTTGGTATTACCAAGGCAGCACTGGCTACCAACTCCTTCTTATCTGCAGCATCCTTCCAGGAAACCACCAAGGTTCTGACAGAAGCTGCAATTAAGGGTAAGGTTGACCCTCTGATTGGTCTGAAGGAGAACGTAATCATCGGTAAGCTGATTCCTGTAGGTACCGGTATGAAGAGATACCGCACCACACATTTAAGTACGGATGATGTGTTGGAGATTCCTGAAGAAGTAGTAGAGGAAATCGAAGAAGCAACTGAAATCATGGAAGATGCAGTGGTAGAAGACCTTGCAGAAGACGTGGAAGAAGTAGTGGAAGAATAAATCCTCTCTAAAACAATAAAATAAGCAGCATCTGCTGAAAGAGAAAAGCGCCCCGTTTTTTACGGGGCGCTTTGTATGTTGACGTTAGTGTATTATTGAAACAAAAGATTAAGAGTTCCTTCATACTCCAGCTCACCGGTAATAATAACGCGGTAAGTATCAATGGTGTAGAAGGTATCTGTATCCGACATTGGATAACGGATGGTAACGGATACTTCCAGGGATTGCAAATCAGAGATAGGAATCAAAAATGTTTTGTTATGTCCTGTGGTGTCAAAATATGCTTCTTCTGAAGGGCTGCTCTCGTAGACAGAGAGTAGCGTTTTGTCTAATTGTGCCAGATTTTGCTCTGCCTGATTGCAGGCTATGTAGTACGCGGTAGTTCTGTCTAATACCTTGGAACTTAATTTATAGTCTGCATTGGCGCTAACAATGGAGAGGGTTGCAAAAGAGACAAGGCACAATATTACAAAAATCACCAGTATGGAAGAGGAGCCGATTCCGCTTGTAAAAGAAAGCTTGTTTTGGTTAGTCTGTCTATTCATGCAAAGCCCCCCTTTCAACTGCGGTGTATTGTTGCAGGGATAAATTGTATAAAAGGGTACTTGCTTCGTCAGTATCTTTAAAGAAGCATATAGAAGCAAGTTGTAATAAACCGGATTCGGATTCTGCTTCGTTACATAATTCAATACGGTAAGTGGCAGTGTAATCCGCAGGGTCACAGAAAGAGAAATCCTGATTCATATACAAAGTAAGCTTATTGTTACTTTCGGTCAATTGCATACATATATTTTCTGCGGAATAATCAGCTGAAAGTCTGTTATAAACGGCAGGAAGGCTGCCCTCATTTGCATACCACAATTCAGACAGGTTTTGGGACCAAATTACAATTTGGTTGGTTTCCTGTGTCTTTTCATCCATAAGATGTGCCTTTACAAAAAGCTGAATACAGGCAGCACTTGCTATAGAAAAAAACAATATCGAAATAATAAGTTCAATCAAAAATAAACTGGATTTTGATGATTTCATATATCTTCCTTTCATTTTGTGAAGCAAAATCCGAGCTTCTCCGGGCGTGAGGGATTATCCAAGCTTTATGGACGTTCACTCCGTGGAGAAGCATACAAAGTAATGGGCTTTCCGCTTCCGGTATCCAGTACAAGCCTAATCAGACCGTCGTTGGTTTCTTCTAAAGTAAAGGCTGACATAGGTATGATGTCCTGTCCGGCAGATAATATGTTTGTGCCCCCAAAGGAGTCCTTGCGCACAAACAGTTCCTTTAATTGACCTTCATAAAGATAAAGGTAAGTACAAAACGTATCTTCACCGTTAGTTTTGGTAAAGGTAAGAGCAGGGGTGCCGTCTATTTCATCTACAGATATGGTTTCGTAACTGTCGTTTTGTCTTATTTTTTCCATTACATAGGCATACGCAGTCCGCTCTGAAAAATTATGATTCATATTGGAAACAGTCTTTTTGTATACATTTGCACCAATGGTAACTAACATAAGTGCGGAGGCGGCAAATACCCCAAATAATGCAAGTACAAATAACACATCTACAACATGACGGTTGTTATCGCTTTTAGTATTCATGATTGTCTCCTGTTCTGAGTAAGATAGTGACATCGGGCATAATATTGGAACCAATGGGCTGATAATCTACCCAGAATATATCTTCGTTATAAATAAGACCATAGTGTTCTTTTATATATTCCAAATCCGGGGGATAGGCACCTTCTACAGCATAACACTGGGTGATGCTGCGGTTTAATGCCAGTTCCAGACTTTCGCGTTGCTTTTCAATATTGGTATCGGAAACGGATTGGAGGCTTGTGTAAAACATAATAAATAATGCTACAAAAGCAGCTAACGGTAATAACACAAGTAATTTGGTAAATGATAATTTCCGGTTTCGTTCAAAACGGTTTTTGTATATGCTCATGGCAAAACTCCCTTAACCGATGCTGGACATAATACCCATCAACGGGAAGATTACGGATAACAGTATCAGACCTACAATAATGGAAAGAATAATTACCAGTGTGGGTTCTAAAACAGAAATAATGGAACGGATTTTCTTTTCCGTTTCTTTATCATAATTTTCAGCTATTTTCTGCATAACCACATCGATGGAACCGGTCCGGAACCCTACTGCCACCATGCGTGAGTAGAGGTTGGAGAAAATGCCGGAAGTGGTTAGTGCTTCAGACAGATTTGCGCCTTCTTTAATTTCTTTTTTGCATTTTGCAATTTTTTCCTGCATTCCTTCATGTTCGGTCAGTTGGGAGACCATATCCAGACTGGTAAAGGTATCCATACCGCTGCTGATAGTCAAAGCCATACCACTGGCAAAGCGGCCTGCTGCAAGTTTGTCATAAAATCCTTTGGTTAGAGGGAAAACAGACAAAATCCGTTTGGTGATTTGACGGCCTTTTTTGGTTTTGGTAGCAAACAGAAATATCAATACCAAAAGAACCAGAATGGCCACAATAACTGCGGAATAACGGTTTAAGGAAGTGCCGATGGATAAAAGCGTACCGGAGATGCCGGTCATTTCACTGCCAAGCTGAATGAAAACCTGATTAAAAATAGGCATGACTTTTCCTAAGAGTACAAAGATAACTACCACCATAATACCAATCATAACAAAAGGGTAACTGAGCGCACTTCTGAGGCTGTCTGCTATAGCATCTTCCCTTTCGTAATAATTGGTTAAGGATTGCATTACATTATCCAGGTTGCCGGATTCTTCCCCGATGGCGATCATGTGTAATACATAGTCCGGAAAAACGCCGGTTTCTTTTAAGGCAGAGGAGAAACGTTCGCCTTTTTTGCAAATTTCCAGTATTTGGCTGATCAGTTCCCTTCCTTCACTTGTTTTGCTGTCATTTAAGAGAATACCCATAGATTCTGCCGGGGCAATGCCTGCCTGAAACAATATGGCAGTCTGGCTGCAGAAAGAAGCGATTTCTTGATTGGATAATTTTTTTTGAAGCATTTTTCTTCTCCTTATATCTTAGGTTTAATACTGGTATTTTACAAGGTAGCCGCTACCGTCACCGATGAATTCCCGCAAATCGTATTCACTGCTGTTGGAAGCAAAAGTAGGGTCCATTAATTTCCAGCTGGTTCCATCAAACTGTACGATGCCGTTGACCCAGCCAACATCTTTGATGTAGGTACTGATCCAGGCGTGATAGGCTTCACCTACATAGCCGACCTCCAGGCGGGTGGGGATTTGCTGGCTGCGTAGCATACAGGTCATCACAGCGGCATAATCTAAGCATATGCCGGTACCGCTTGCAAGAATTTCATCTACATCTGCAGTGTATCCACTGGGGACAGTTTGTGCCTTTTCGTAGTCGTAGGTAATGGAATTGATAACATAATTGTATATATTGGTAACAACATCCAAATCATTGTTGGTATCTTCCGATAGCTCTGCAGCTTTTTTTACGGTCTGGCTGTCGGAAGTAAACATGCAATATTGATTGGGGTAGAGGAATGCACCGTATGTATTGGTAATGGTAACATCAATTGTGGCTGACAAAGAAACCAGATAACTGGTGTCCACTACATTTTCCAAAATAGTAATTTCGTAGGTGCCGCTGCCGGTGGATAAAGGAAATGCTTCATATTCATTGCCTACAAGATTGTATGTGTAGGTAACGGCTCCCGGAAATTTGATTTGCATTTTTACTTTAGGACATGTACCGGTATATCGGGCCATAATATAGCCTTCCTCTGCATGGGAATAGTCAATGGAGGCGTATTCGTTGTGGGTCTCTGCAATACCGTCTGCAGATGGAACAAGACATAAGGATGTACTGCCGCGCAAATCGTTTTGGGCTGTGGGCTGTGGTAAGGATTCTTCGTCCGGAGACGCTGTTTCGTCTGCAAAAGTATCCCGGGTAGTATCCGGTGTCAGGGTAGCCGTTGTGCTTTCCGGTGTGTTAGGAAAAAAAGGGTCTGATTCCGGCGAAGAGAGGGTCTCGTTTGCAGAGAACGTCTGGTTTGTCACCGGTAGAGTATCTTCTCCGCATCCGCATAAGAATAATATACATATACCATATGAAATTAGAGATAGATATTTGGTAAATGATTTCATCAAAAATTAATAAGCTCCTTTATTTGGGAGAAACAATCAGTTGATAAACGGGAGCGTTCTCCACAGGAATAAATATATTCATATCTGAATCAAAATAAGGGAAGCATAGCGTATTGGAAGAGGTATCGTAAGAAACCGGTTTGATTACGGTATTATCAGGCAATAATAAATATGCCTCTTCGAATAAGATGCCTTCTCCTTCAAAAGTCAGGGTAAGGATATCATCATCAAGGGTATCGCTGATTAAAGATATAGTATCCTGTCCATGGGTAGTGGTGAACTGACCGAAGTATTGAAAGGGGATGGCACACAGGGGTGCAACAAAAGTCAGTAAGAGTATGATTCCGGTCAGTATAATCAGGGAATTGTATTTGGCCAGTTTTACTTTTTGGCGCAATAGTATTTTGTCTAAAGGTAAGGAGCAGGGAGGCTGCTCGCATGCTTCCAGAATATGCAAAAATGCATTATTTGCCACAGAAATATCCATATGGTATTTTTGCTTTTTCCTAAATAACATAGCCTCACCTCCTTAGTCTTTCATTAATTCGCGCAGATGTGTCTGGCCGTATGCAATATACCGTTTCACGGTGCTGCAGCTGATGTCCAATGCATCTGCGATGTCTTCAAGTTTCATGTTGTTAAAATAGCGCATGGTAAGTATCTGCTTTTCCTGGAAAGGAAGACTGTCCAGGGCTAAATGCAGACGGGCGTATTCATCTTTTTGCTGGTATTGTGTTTCGGGATTGGAGTGGGGATGGGTATCCTGAATGAATTCCAGAATTTCCGGATCCGTATAGGTACCACCCCCATTGATTTTCCGGCTCATGTCGTAACAGACATTAAAGGAAATTCTGTTTAACCAGGCGATAAATAGTGTCGGGTCGCTTAACTTATTCAAATTTTTCATGGCCGATATGTATACTTCCTGCATGGCATCCTGTGCAAGATGCTCGTCCTTCAGGTAGTGTCGGGCGAAATTGTATACTTTGTTGTAAGTAAGTCCGTACAATTCCGCAAAGGCATCACTGTCGTTGTTTCCGGCACGTATGACAAGACCGGCAAGATAGTGCGGGTTGAATTCTTTCATACGATTGGTTCTTTCCTATGTATAAGAGACTAATTGGTAGTAAGTTAAGAGAGACAAGGATTATGAATCTATCCCATGCAACTTGTTATAAGTAGCAGTTAACATTTGCGTAAAAGCAGTGACTTCCAACTCGTCAAACAGTGCGTACGCGGAACGGGTACGGATTGGTGTATTTTCATTTGCTGTATTGTATAAGGAAATACGGTTTTCCAAAACGGCTATAAATCGTTTGACGGTATCGTGGTCGCAGTTGTTAATGATGGTAACAAACTCATTGCCACCGTTACGGCCCACAAAACCATAGTTATCACCAATTTCTTCCAGCAGATTACAGAAATCCTGCAGTATTTTATCGCCGGTCTGTCTGCCATGGGTTTTGTTGATTTCTTTCAGGTTGGCAATGGTAAACATAACACAACAGGTATGTTGCAAGGATTCCGGTGTAGTGTATGTTTGGAATACGGTGTCCAGACTGTGGCGGTTTGGAACGCCGGTCAGTTTGTCTAAATAGGCGGTCTGGTTCAGGGAATGGCTCTCCGTGGCGAGAGTGCGGAGTTTTATAAAGTCATAAATCAGCCAGCCCAGACTAAACAGTGCCAGTATCCATGTTACAAGGCATAAGAAAAATAAGGTTTCGTTAGAATAAATGCGGTTTCTTAATTCCTTGCTGAAGACCAGAACCATAATAAAAAGCAGTTCTATGATCAATAAGCAAATCAGTTGTATCAGCTTTGCCTGACGTAATTTTCTGATATACGGTTGTTCCTGCATAGAGTAATTCCCTCCTGTTGGATAGAAAAATAATTGATATCTGTTTCATAAAAACCCTATGCTATATATTATAAGATAGGTTATTCGAAAAGAAAAGGACATTTTTATGGGTAAAAAATATAAAAAAACAGTTTTCTGCAAAAAAAAATTATTATTTGTGAACCTTTTTCTAAAATGGAACCGTCTTTATAGGTGAAAAGAAAAAAGAGAAAGATGAGGTATAGAGGATGCAATGGCTGAAGGATGCCGTGTTGCGGGTTTATACGATGGGACAAAATGCTTTAAGTGCGACAGGGTATAATCTGATTGTGGTAGAAGAAGAAGCGGTACCATTGGCGGTAGGAGATATGACTGCGGAAAACACGATGTTGCCGTTTGCTTTAAGCTTCATGGGAGTACTTTTATTTGCAACCCTGTGTGTCATGTATTGGTTTAAGTGCAGACAGTACCGGATGCGGATACAGAGATTAAACCGGGGAAGGGAACCGGTGGCTGCGGGATGGAATTTGATACGGTTAAAAGAAACGGTCAGCGAATTGGAATGGAAGCTGGCAGGGAAATAAATGGTAGCAATATTTAAAAAGTATTGTGTGAAAAAAGAAGGAGAAGAGAAATGGAAAAGAGAGTTGGAAAACAGTTGCGTAAAATGTTTGCAGTAGCATTAAGCACGGCTTTAGTAATGGGTGCTGTTGTAAATGAAAAAATGAATGTTTCTGCAGACGAAGCGGTGACTTATGTTCCCGGTGTGGTTTACACCATGGATGAGAACGAATTAGCTGCAAAAGGCGAAGCCCCTGAAGGATATACATGGGATGTTGTTGAAGTAAGTGCCCATGTGGACGGTTATTATGATACCAATACCGTTCTTTGCGAAAAAACTGAGCATACACATGCTTCTGCAACAGAAGCGGATTGTCAGGGCTATGTATTAACCTGTACCGCAGCAGAACATACGCACAGCGGAGTAAATGGAAACTGTTATGCAATGACCTGTACGCAGGAAGAACATGAGCATTTCTTTTGCGGATACAACATTTTTACCGGTAAATATTTCTGCGGAAAAGACGAACATGAACATACAAATGCATGCTATAGCATGATTTGTACCGAAACTGAACATACCCACAGTGCATACGGCGGAAGCTGTTATACAGCAAATGTGTGTGAAGCAGAAGAACATGTTCATACTACTGAAGCAGGATGCTACGCATACGTAGAACCTGTACTGGCTGTATATAAAGCACAGTTGATTAAAGACGGAAGCAATTCTGCTGCAAACGGTAACCAGGCAATTACCATTAAGGTAAATGTAACTTGTGCAGACGGAACTCCTGCTAACGCTGTAAAGGTATCTTTAACAGCAGAAGACTGGGATCCCTTAAGTGTAGCAGAAACCCCTGTCCTGACCAAGGAAGCAACCACAGGTTTAAACGGTGTGGTAACATTCCAGATTTCCGGTACCTATGATCAGATTAATTCTGTAATTGTTAATGGTACAAATCTTATTAGCAGTCCTCAGTTTATTAGTTATATTGTAAGTGAAAAGTCTTATTCCTATCAATTAAGTGAACACAACTATGTATTGGATGAAACAACCGTAGTAGAAGCAACTTTAACAGAAGACGGATATACCGGTGACAGCGTATGTGCACACTGTGGTGATGTGAAAGCCGGTGAAGTGGTTCCTAAAAACGGTGTTACCGTTACTTATACCGGTATTAAGAATGGAGAAGATACTTCTGACGTAATCGCAATCGGAAGCAATTTCGTTGAACTGACAGTTCCCGAAATCGCTCATACGCATCAGATTTCTTCCGGAAAATATGTAGTAAAGACTACCACATTTGAAGGATGGACTTTAGACGGTCAGCCTATTACGGCAGCTGATGTAGTGAATACAGATATTACTGTAGTTGCAAATTACAGCGATAGTGTTGTTGCAGATACCGATGTACTGTTCTTTATGTTAA
>JAZNNL010000129.1:0-4020 GCA_045580245.1 Lachnospiraceae bacterium | reverse complement strand
AACTACGGTTCTTCTTATCTGCCCAGTGATATGAATGCGGCGTATCTGTATGCCCAGTTAGAAATCGCAGAAGAAATTGCGGCGGACAGAATGGCAAGCTGGAAT
Source organism: Lachnospiraceae bacterium (assembly GCA_045580245.1). Classification (GTDB taxonomy): domain Bacteria; phylum Bacillota; class Clostridia; order Lachnospirales; family Lachnospiraceae; genus Acetatifactor. The sequence goes on along the minus strand of JAZNNL010000129.1, from coordinate 3,915 downwards.
CACTATTATGAGGAATTAAAGCCCCTGGCGGAAGCGGGTAAGATTGCGCTGCCTTATGTGCCTGCGGAGTGTGAGCACAATGCCCATATGTTCTATGTAAAGGCTGCCGATTTGGAAGAAAGAACCCGTTTAGAGAAGTTTTTGAAAGAAAACGGCATTCATGCGGTGTTCCATTATATACCCCTGCATACTGCACCTGCAGGACTGAAATACGCACGCTTCCACGGTGAGGATAAATATACTACCGCAGAGAGTGAAAGATTGCTTAGACTTCCTATGTACTATGGCTTGAAGGAAGAGGAAGTGGCTTATATTTGCAGTAAAGTAAAAGAGTTTTATAAGTAAGCAGAAAGCTTACAGGAGGGCGTTATGCCAATTTTACAGATAGTAATTCTGCTGTTTTTTATGGCTGTGATACCCCTTGCACTGGGTGCAGGTATGACAGCCTTTTTGCAAAAAGAAAAAAGAAATGTATGCCTGATGCTGGTGTCCGGCTATATGGTCATGTTTGCATTGTTTCAAATAATCGCTATCCCTATGATAGAAAAAATGTGTACATTGACGGCACTGGTGTGGGTGTTTTCGATTACCTGCATTGTGGGTGCTGTTTTGGGAGGCACCATATGGTGGGTGAAGGTTGGAAAACGGCCTGTGTTGCGCGAGGTGACAGAGAACCGGAAAGACCATGCTGCAACTGTTTTGTGGATCCTCTTCGGCATATTGTTGTTGGTGCAGTTGCTTATGGCAGTGTTTTTTGTTTTTGCTGACGGGGACGATGCCTATTATGTGGCAGCGGCTACGGTGGCAGAGGCCAGTGATAAAATGTATCGCATCCTTCCCTATACGGGAGGTCCCACCAGTTTGGATTACCGGCATTCCCTGGCACCGTTGCCTATGTATATTGCCTTTTTGGCAAGGGTAACGGGATTGCATACCGCAACTGTGGCGCATATTATGATGCAGGTGTTTTTGATTCCCCTTACCTATTGCGTATACGGATTACTGGGTGATAAATTGTTTAAAGGAAAGAAACGTGCAGTGGCAGCCTTTTTGATTTTTACAGCCATTGCCGTTATGTGGGGCAATACTTCCGTTTATACAGCGGAGACGTTTTTGTTGACCAGAACCAGACAGGGAAAGGCGACACTTGCAGCACTGGCAATTCCTATGCTGATTTTACTCATGTATATGATAGGTGAGCGGCTGGCTGAGAAGAAAAAAGTGGAGTATGTATTGTGGGTACTGGTGTTTGCTACTGTTACCGCGGCCTGTCTATGCAGTTCCTTCGGTGGATTTCTGACGGCTCTATTGTTGGGTGTGACCGGACTTTGTATGGTAGTGACCTACAGAAGGTGGTGGTTGACGGTTCACTTTACCGTTTGTGTGATGCCTGCCATGGTTTATAGTGTTATGTATATTGTGTTGGGGTAAGTGGAGTTTTGTATGTGGAGTGAGATTGTAACTTTTTATGAAAGGTACGTGGGTACGGGGATGTTTGTGGCACTTTTTCTGGTGGCAATCATTTATCTGTTCCTTACGGAAAAAAATAAAACCACAAGAATGATATTGATATATGTGCCGGGGATATTGCTATTGTTGTTTTTCTGCCCTTTGTTTGCAAAAGTAGTATGCGGATTTACCGGCGGGGAAATATACTGGCGTATTTTGTGGCTGATTCCCATAGTGCCGGTGCTGGCCTATTCTGCAGTCAAAGTGTTGTTGTCGGTAAACGGGATGAAAAAAATAGCGGTTGGTGCTACTATGGCACTGCTATTTATGATATCCGGAAATCTGGTTTATAAAAATCCGGGTTTTATCAAGGCGGAGAATGCATATCATATACCGCAGGTGGTAGTGGATTTATGTGAAGCGATTAAAGAGGATGAAATTGTCAGGGCCGCATTTCCTGTAGAACATGTGCACTATGTACGACAGTATACCCAGGATATTTACATGCCCTTTGGAAGGGAAATGATAATTAAAGAGTGGGGGGGACAGGACAGATTATACGACCTGACCACTTCTCCTGTTATGGACGTGGCAGCCATTGCACAAGAACTGCGAGGCCGTGATACAGAGTATATCGTATTTCATAAGGACAGGCAATTACTGGGCCGGTTTGAAGATTACCAGTTTGAATTTATTTGCGAAACAGGTGGTTACGTGGTATATCGTGACTCCCTGTACGGCAGATAACAGTCAGAACGTAAAAGATAGCGAGTAAAAAGGCACCCTATAAAAAGTTTCCACGCAGTCATGCTCTCGCGCCGTGATAAACGTAGCGGTACTAAGCGCGAAGCCTTCTTAAAGAGAAGTCTTCTTGCTAAGTGCCGACGTTTACCAAGGGTCTGCTTAGGAAATCTTTTTATAGGGTGCCTTTTACTCGCTGTCGTTTACGTTCTTATTGTTATCTGCCGTACTAATAAATCGGTGTATAGGCCTCTAAGGCTTCTTCCATTCGGAGGGCCACCAGCTTGCGACCATTCAGGTTTAAATTCTTAAAATCGGTCAGATAATCCGCTGCAATATCTTCGTGGATGGTGCCGTACAGATTGTCTACAAAGGAAACGTGTAAACGGCTGCAGGTATCGGCTTGATTAAATACATAGGTAGAAAGGCGGTCAGCATATACTTTTTTATCGCTGCTGATCATTTCGCCGTGTTCGTCCAAACCGTATGCATAGGTAGGGGACATAACAATGACTCTGATCCAGGGGCAGTATTCCTGAATTAAGGAAACCCCTGCCGCAAGGGAACCGGTAAAGGTGGTAGGGTCAGTGAAATCATTAGGGTTTGTAACAGGGTGACCGGCCAGATAATCCATGCCGTCATACATCACGAAAATCGCATCTACCGTACGGAAATCAATGGATTGTAACAGTGCTACGGATTCTTTAATATCTTCGGGAACAGACATGGAATTAAATGCCTGGTCCACAATGTCATCGTTTCCAAGGGTAAAGATGGTGGAAAGCCAGTAAAAACTAAATGCATCCATGGGGTAAATATCAGGACTGAATGTAGGGCATTTTGCCGCCATACAGGAATCCATCATAGAGCAGTTGTACACGGTAGCACCAGTGGCTTCTGCAAAAAGAGTGCATAAGTTGTCGGAAGCATTTCTGTCGTTAGAAAAAGGAGCGTTCCCAAAACAAACCACAGTGGTTACGCCGTCGTCCTCCGGGAAATCACCGTCATCCTCTGCCATCAGGGGAAGGAAGTAGTCCAAATCCTGAATTTCGGCATCTTCCGGTGCGGAAATGGATGCTATGTCGTCTTTGGTAATAATATTACCGAATCCCCAGAATTTACGGACCAGAATAATAATGATAATAATTGCCACAATGGCAAAAATAATATGCCAGTTTATTTTAAATTTTTTCTTTTCCATACGATATACCTTGCCTTTCTGTGGAAAATATTTACTACATGATTGTACTATTATATGAAAAATCTGTCCAGTTTAGTTGGAAAGATTTAATAAAATATAAAGAAATGATACAAACAAGATACAAAAAAAGAGAAAATGAGAATGAGGCTTCATAAAAAAATAAGAAATTGGAAAGGATTGGGATGCCGTTTTTCCTTGATGATAGTAGGGATAAATGGTATAATATTACGGAATTGTTAAGCGGTAAAAAAGGTTGGGAAAGGCAAACCTTTTTGCAGAATGTGAGGCAGTATGAAAAAATGGTTTGGACGTGCAAAGAAAGAAGCGTTTGAAGATGATTTGCAGTGGGATGATTTAGATGATTTGGACACAGATGCTTCTGATATAGAAGAATATGACGAAGTGGATGCAGAGGAGGAGTACTACGAGGCTGAAGCCGGAGAGGACGAATACTACGAAGCGGACGCCGAAGAGGAGTACTACGAGGCTGAAGCCGGAGAGGACGAATACTACGAAGCGGACGC
>JAZNNL010000128.1:0-3471 GCA_045580245.1 Lachnospiraceae bacterium | reverse complement strand
ATTCTTCTTACCAGTATGGACTGTGACGGTACCAAAGCAGGATACGATCTGGGATTGACCAAAGCCATTTCACAGGCGGTTAAGATTCCGGTCATTGCTTCCGGTGGTGCAGGAACCATGGAGCACTTTTATGAGGCTTTGACAGAAGGCGGTGCAGAAGCAGCACTGGCGGCTTCCTTATTCCACTATAAGGAACTGGAAATAAAAGAAGTAAAAGAGTATCTGAGAAAGAAAGGCGTTTCTGTCAGATTGTAATTTCAAGAAAGCAAACATACTACCGATATACGGTTGCATAAGTATGGACAAACGGATGACAGGACAAAAGAGGCATAAACCATGGCAATGATAGACAACGACTGGCTGGATGCCATACAGGGAGAGTTTAAGAAGCCCTACTATAAAGAATTGTTTCAATTTGTAAAAGAAGAATATAATAAAACCACGGTATATCCGCCTGCGGATGATATTTTTAACGCCCTGCATTTTACACCGCTAAAGGATGTAAAGGTATTGGTTTTAGGGCAGGACCCTTATCATAATGTGAATCAGGCCCATGGATTAAGTTTTTCAGTGCCCACATCCCAAAAGGAGATTCCCCCTTCTTTGCAGAATATATATAAAGAATTAGCGGAAGACTTAGGGTGTTATATTCCCAATAACGGTTATTTAAAGAAATGGGCGGACCAGGGTGTGTTGTTGTTAAATACAGTCCTTACCGTACGGGCACATCAGGCCAATTCCCACCAGGGAAAAGGCTGGGAGCAGTTTACGGATGCCATTATAAGAGTTTTGAATGAGCAGGACAGACCGTTGGTATACATGCTGTGGGGAAGACCTGCCCAAAGTAAAATACCTATGCTTACCAATGAAAAGCACTTGATTTTAAAGGCACCCCACCCCAGTCCGTTATCTGCTTACAGAGGATTTTTCGGTTGTAAGCATTTTAGCAGTGCCAATGCATTTTTGCGGGAGCATGGCTTGACACCTATAGACTGGCAGATTGAAAATGTGTAAAGCTTTCGGATAAGCCGGGATTTTTTGAAATTAGAAAAACATTAACGTACCTGCGAAAGATTTCTCTTCGCAGGTCGTTTCAAGCAAAGGACAGATATGGACGAGTTTTCCAGAACCAGATTATTATTGGGAGAAGAACCTTTAGAAAAATTGAAAAAATCTACAGTGGCTGTGTTTGGTATCGGCGGTGTAGGCGGCTATACGGTAGAAGCACTGGCACGTAGCGGTGTGGGGAAACTGGTGTTAATCGATAATGATGCGGTTTCCGTGACCAATATCAACCGGCAGATTATAGCACTGCATTCTACGGTGGGACGTTACAAAACCGAAGTGATGCAAGAACGTATACTGGATATTAATCCGGATGCGCGGGTGGAAATTCATAATTGTTTCTTTTTACCTGAAAATGCAGAACAATTTGATTTTACACAGTATGATTATGTAGTGGATGCGGTGGATACCGTAACGGCAAAGCTGGAGATTATTATGCGGGCAAAGGAAGCCGGTGTGCCGGTGATTTCTGCTATGGGAGCAGGGAATAAACTGGATGCGACGAAGTTTGTAGTCACGGATATTTATAAAACAAAAGTTTGTCCCCTGGCAAAGGTGATGCGTAAAGAACTGAAAAACAGAGGGGTGGAAAAACTGAAAGTAGTATACTCTGAAGAACCTGCGCTTACACCTAAAACAATCCCGGAAGCGTGTGAAAAAGAGACAACGGAGAATACATCCAGAAGAAGTACACCGGGAAGCATTGCCTTTGTACCCAGCGTGGCAGGGCTATTGCTGGCACAGGAAGTCATAAAAGATCTTACGATGTAAAGCAAGGCTTTGTATATGCCGAATAAAGTCGATAAAACAGGGTTGACTTTTGTATAAAAAGAAATTATATTTTGACGTAAAGGTTTGATATAATAATGTGTCAAAATACGATATGATTTAAGAGGAAGCTTTTTAGCAGACATAAATGTTTGTATCAAAGAAGCAGAATGAGAGGACTTATGAAGAAACCATTTGTAACCAAAGAAATGATAGAAGAAATCGTAAAAACATATCCCACCCCTTTTCATATTTATGATGAAAAGGGAATCAGAGAGAATGCCAAAGCATTAAAGGAAGCATTTTCCTGGAATAAAGGATATAAGGAATTTTTTGCGGTAAAAGCTACCCCCAATCCTTTTTTGATTGATATATTAAGAGACTATGGCTGTGGCACTGACTGTTCTTCTAAAACCGAGCTGATGCTGAGTGAGGCGATGGGTGTAAAGGGAGAGGATATTATGTTTTCTTCCAATGATACCCCTGCAGAAGAATTTGTGTACGCAGCGAAACTGGGTGCAACCATTAACCTGGATGATTTTACCCATATTGAGTTCTTGGAAAAGACCATTGGTTATATTCCGGAAACCATCAGCTGCCGTTACAATCCCGGCGGATATTTCTCCATTGCAAATAATATTATGGACAATCCCGGCGACGCAAAGTATGGTTTTACTACTGAGCAGTTGTTTGAAGGTTTTAAGCTTTTGAAGGAAAAAGGGGCTAAGAACTTCGGTATCCATGCCTTTTTGGCAAGTAATACCGTAACCAATGACTATTATCCTACACTGGCAAAGACTATGTTTGAACTGGCAGTAAAACTGCAAAAAGAAACCGGCGCCCACATTGCATTTATCAATCTCTCCGGTGGTATTGGAGTACCCTATACACCGGATGCAATTCCTAACGATATTAAAGTGATCGGCGAAGGGGTGCGCAAGGTATACGAAGAAGTGCTTGTACCTGCCGGTATGGGTGATGTGGCAATTTATACAGAGCTTGGCCGCTTTATGATGGCACCTTACGGCCATCTGGTAACCAAAGCTATCCATGAGAAGCATACCCATAAGGAATATATTGGTGTGGATGCCTGTGCAGTAAACCTGATGCGTCCGGCCATGTATGGTGCATACCATCACATTACCGTATTGGGTAAAGAAGATGCACCCTGCGACCATAAATATGATGTAACTGGTTCTCTTTGCGAGAATAACGATAAATTTGCAATCGACAGAATGTTACCCGAAATTGAGAAAGGGGACTATCTGGTAATTCACGATACCGGTGCCCACGGTTTTGCCATGGGTTACAACTATAACGGTAAATTAAAGTCTGCAGAGCTTCTATTAAAAGAGGATGGCAGCGTGAAGCTTATCAGAAGAGCAGAACAGCCCAAAGACTATTTTGCAACCTTTGACTGCTTTGATATCTTTGGGAAGATGAAGTTCTAGATAAAGCATTAGTAGCTGTAGAATTATCGACGATAGGTTTGAATTGGAATTGATTGAAAAATTTACAAAATTCAAAAAATCACTTGTCAACAACAACCGGATATGTTAATATAATATTCGGTTGTTGAAACCGTAAGCCGGCGTGTCGGAATGGCAGACGAGGCAGACTCAAAATCTGTTGTGGGTG
>JAZNNL010000127.1:0-18172 GCA_045580245.1 Lachnospiraceae bacterium | reverse complement strand
AAACTGCAACGCAACTACTACTGCGCAAAAAGTCGCTACTGCCAAACCAACCGCTCCATAACTTTTCTTTGCACTTAACTCTTCGCCATCATTCTTATCCAATCCCAATACCAAAACCGCTAGGATGATTACAATAGCGCCTATCAGAAAAGTCCCGAGAAAATACCCGCTCTGAAACTCCGTCAGACCTCTGGTAAACATACAAAACTCCAGCTTCACATTAGGGGACGTGGTACATTCTTCCCAATCCGTATACCACTTCTCCGTATTGTCCGTTCCTTCGAAAAACGCTTCAATCTGTGTCGCATCCGCCATATATTCCAGAATCAGTTTATATTCCCCTTCTTCTAAATAGATGGGGTACATCTCCATATCCATTCCTACACCTGTGCAATAGGACAATACTTCGCCCTCTGCATCTACCAGTTTGAAACCGATTAACATTTGTTCCGAATCTGCTTCCCACTTTGCAGTGATATGGTAGTCTCCACTCCTTTTCACATCTACATCCCATACACTCTGCGTGGCTTCTTCCGTACCGGATAGAGATACCTGCTTTTCAAAGTTCAAATCAAGCACGTTTTCCTTATTTGTTACTGCAAACCAGACATAACCTATTGCATTGAGCAGTAACCATACCAGCATAATTTTCAGTACAATGTCTGATATCTTCTTTTTCATAAATACACCCTCCTGATAAGTTTATCTATTGTATGAAGTTTACTTCATCGCCTTACGTGGTATTACAATATCATGCGCTTTACATATTGTCAACTATATTTTACATTTTGTCACAAAAAAAATTTGTAATGTACGTAATGTGCGTAACAAATATGTTATTCTTGTTATTTTATACTGCATTGCTCACTAAAATCGCACATTCTCAGTTTAGTGTGCTCAATTCCGCTCTTTTTATCAGGTTTTCAATAGCATGCATTCGAATTTCCGAACGTTCTGCTCACTTTTCATAAAAATGAGACATTTGGTGTGCATATACTTATTAAAAAGCACTGTTTTTTGCACATCAAATCAGAAAATCCATTATGGAGTGTGCAAATCCCATGTTGCACAGCCTACTTAACCACCTTTTTCTTCCGGTTCCGGTTTCTTTTTTTAAGCAAAGGATAAGTGTGCCTACAAAGCTTTTAGCATATTTTCAAGTTCCGGAATATTTGCCCCCACATCGCTTTGTTTGTGCGCATCAGAAGCAGTCTCAATTTGCACATTATTTTTTCTTAGAACAGATAATAATTGAGAATTTAAGCCAAGCTCAATATTAGGGCTATAATTTAATTGTAATCCTCCACTGTTCTCAGCATACATACCGTGCTTATTTAACAGCATAGCCAATTTATTATAATATTCTGTTAAATCTATGTTGGGTTGATAGCCAAAACACTTGATTGAGTCAGGATGGGCAAGACCGTTAAACAAACCGCTCTCACATAACTGAAACATAATATCATAATATCTTTTATATACTTCGTCTATGTTCTTGCCTGCCCAAAGCTCTTTTTGCCCCATATGGTCAAATCCCCAACCATCAATCCAATGTACAGAGCCTGTAAGAAAGTCAAAATCATATTTATCAAGAATATTTGCCAGAATATCAGCAGTTTCAGTAATATAACAGACTTCAAGACCAAACTTCACTTTCACAGGGTACCTGATATCCCTTACTTTTTTAATAAAACGAATATATTCGTCTATCGATCCGTTCATTCTTTCCGTTATCCAGTAATACTGAAAATCGTTATATGACTTTATTGGTTCGTATACTCTCTCAAACTCAGTAAATTGATGGGTATGCTCAAGCAAGTAGATTTCATCAAGCCCTGCATCCTGTGCTACTTTAATGAATCCCTCAAAAAAATCAATATTATAGCCAATAGGATTTCCATGCAAAAAGTGTACATGTACATCTCTCATTTCTTCATTCCCCCAAAATCTCACAAAGTTCCTTAAAAGTTGGTGCCTTAGAATCCTTCTCAGAAATCTGGTTAAGGTCACTCGTATCAATAGGAATCGGCCATTTGATACCAAGTTCACTCTTCTCTCTTTCTTGCAACAAATGTAACCACATTTGTCTTCAGAGCACTAATTCCGTTTTCTCGCGGAATATCGTATTGTTGCTCGCCCACAGCCGATTTTATAATGGTCCAATTATCGAAAGTGTCGTTGAGAAGTGCCTGCAATTCTTCCGTGGATAAATTCACCTCAAATTGTGCCGGTATTTCCTTTCCGGTTACCTTATCCTTTTCACTTATTTCGGAATTCATAACCAGACAGACGATACCATTTTCACGAATACCCTTGCTTATTTCCAACAACTTATGTACAAGCGATTTTTTAGAATCAATATGCTCCAACGCTGAAACAGCCATAATGAAATCATATTTCCCCTCTTGAACCGGATACTCTTCAATCGGTTTTATGATCCCATTAATACCGGAAGTCACACCATATTCTTCTGCATTATCATATAATTTAGAAATTGCCAATTCCAAAATATCCACACAGTCTATCACACAGGATATGTGCTTATAATATTGGGCAATCGCAATGCAGTTTCTCCCAACTCCGCATCCCAAGTCCAGTACATGCAGTTCCTTGTAATCATCGAATAGCGGAATCAAGTCCAATACTGTTTTTATTGGTTTTCTAAGCCAACTGCCTTCTTTATATAATTCCTCTTTGGAATACATCTCCATGTGAGATTTCTTTTCGCTTTCGCGAATTTGCTCTAATCTGCTTTCTTCTCTCATATTTCACTTCCGCTCTACCTCTTTTCCCCTACCGGCTTCAAAATCAAATGGTGAAAAAACGCAATATCCCTAAAAGCAGGTACCTCTTCTGCAGCACACTCCAATTCGTACATCTTAGAAATCCAGTCCGGTTCTACTTTAAACTCATTTCTTTGCAGTGCGAAAAACATCCGCACACCATAAATCTTGTCAATTCGAAAAGTACCTTCACAATATGCTTCCAGTTCCGCATTTTCATAGTCGTTTACGGTTCCGAAACTCACGGATTGTGCTTCACCGTCATGCAGTAAGGAAAGTGCCTCATCTATTTTGTATTCAAACACTGCCTTCTGCATGACTTTGCCCGCTCTGTTATGTTTTACCAAAGATACAAAACCTTCCGGCTTTAATAATCTTTTAAATTCTAAAAGCACTTCTGTCCGATTATCCAGATATTCAAACACATTGTGACATATGATGATATCAAAAGATTGGTCCGGCATCTTCTTAAGTTCTTCCACGCCACCGATTAACTGATGATAGGCATGGTTGCAAAATCTGTACTGCAGAATTTCTTCATTGGGTTCCACCGCCGTTACCTGATTGTGCTCTGCCAGATGATCTGCAGTCAGACCAAAGCCACTTCCAAAATCCAATATGCTCTTATCTTTATACTCTAAATTGTGCCATATCATTTGATAAAGCAATTGTCCCCAAGGAGCCGTTATCGTATCCAAATAGCCTTGTACATTAATGTTATTGCTCATGTTTTATTCCCGTTCTCAAAAGATTTCTTTACGCCTTTCTTAACTTTCTTTCATCGCCTGCAATGCCAGTCCGATGCAACCCATCACGCCCTGATTGTCATTCAAACTGGCTCCTACGATATAATTCTCTACATCCTCTACTTCCTTGGTACGGATATAGCCTGCCAACAGTTCCGTAAATTTTTCACGAACCAAGGGTAACAGTGCCGGTTGCTTCATTACACCGCCCCCCAACACAATCCTCTCAGGCGAAAGTATCATACAATAATTCACACAGGCCTGAGCAATATAATAGCTTTCCATTTCCCATACTTCCGCACGTTCCGTCAGAGTGTCGCCCTTTGCTCCCCAACGTTTTTCCAGTGCAGGTCCTGCTGCCAAGCCCTCTAAACAGTCTTTATGAAAAGGACACCATCCTTCATAGGTATCTGCCGGATGTCTGTGAAGCAAAATATGTCCTGCCTCCGGGTGCATCATGCCATGCAGTAATTTGCCTTCAGCCATCACACCCACACCGACTCCGGTACCAATTGTAATATAGATACTGTTCTTCAATCCCTTGGTAATGCCATATGTAGCCTCGCCCAACGCTGCGGCATTCACATCTGTATCAAAGCCCACCGGACACTTAAGTGCCTTTTCAAATTCACCTACGATATTAAAATTTTGCCAGGCAAGCTTGGGGGTGGAAGTAATATATCCATAGTCCGCACTATCTTTACTCGGACTAATCGGTCCGAAATTACCGATACCCAATGCTTCTATTCCTTCGTTTTTAAAAAAGGCAATCATTTTAGGCATTGTTTCCTCAGGCGTAGTGGTAGGAAACACCTCTCTTTTTAAAATTTCTCCATTTTCATTTCCAATGGCACATACCATTTTTGTACCGCCTGCTTCCAGTGCTCCTATTTTCATGTTCATTTCTCCTTTTCTGACATTTTTAATGCATATTTTTCCTGATATAAATATAACCACGGCGTATCACTGGGCAAATTTATAAATTCTTCCTTGTTATAAATCGCTTGTACCATACCACGATTGACTCTGATCAGTCTATCAGCCAAAGCCAAAGAGTCTGCTAAGTTTACAGCCAGTATCACTACGGCAATTCCCTTTTCCAAATATCTTTCCAACAATTCCCATATATGACTTCGTACTGAAACCTCCGCCCTTCTAAATGGTTGTATGCAAAATACCACCTTAGGATTCTGTAACAAAATCCTTGTATACACCAAATCATATTTCTGCTTCGAGGTAAGTTCATAAATCTTTTTGTTAAAAACTTCTTCCCCCAGCAATTCACCATATTCTCTCATGATGCTTCTTTTAATTCCATTAGTAATCCATATTTTATTAAACCGGTGATCCATATTAAAACACAGATTATCCACATAACTCATATTGTGGAATATCATAGACTCTGTAGGAAGTTCTTGAATAACAGCTACGCTTCTGTCTTTTCCTAATTTAACGTTTTTTCCATTTACAAGCATCTGTCCGCTTAGTGGCTTTTCGCCTTCCAACAAAGAAAACAGATTCCCTAAAACAGAATTATCCATATCTTGAATAACCACGCACTCACCTGCATGGATACTAAAATTCAAATTCTGCATGCTCCCATAATATAAATCCTTAACTTCAAAAGCCGCCTCAGTTTTCCTCTCATCCTGCCCGTCAAACTGTTGTCGGACCCATCTGTCATAATCCTCTACGCATGGCAAATACAATGTATCCGGCACTTTACTGTCTTTTGAAAAACATTTCATTATATGACCGTTTTCCATTAAAGCAATTCTATCACAAAACAGTCTCGTTTCCTCTAAATGAGAAGATATGTATAAAAACGAAATTCCTTTCTCTGCATAGTGGCGCAAAATCTTTTGCAACTGCACCAGCTCACTGTCACTAATAAATGTCCCAATATTCTCCAAAACAATCAAGCGATTTCCGGCTACCACCGCTTTTAATAATTCTACAACAAATTTTTCAAAAGTTGTCAATTCTTCTACATATGCATCTGCTTTAATATCCACTCCGATATCTTCCATAAACGGAATCAACTGTCTCTTTAACAATTCCGGTTGCATAAACCATTTTTTGAATCCCGGGCGTAAAACAAAAATATTATCTGCTACCGTCAAATCTTCAGCCAGACAACTTTTATTTTGAATCACACTGATTCTGTTTATATCATTTCTGGGATGCCGCCATTCATTCACCAGCTTTTCACGATAATAAATATAGCCGTAATGAAGTGGCAAATTCTGCTTTAACAGTGCTAAAAGCGTTTCCAGTCCGTAATTATTTACCGGAACGAGTCCCAATACTTCTCCTGACCAAATAGTCATACTAAAATTGTCCAGAAGCGTTACCCCTTGGCTTTGGTATGTTACTCGTTCCATCCGTAACGTCTCTTCTCTCATACATCATCCCTTTTTCATTATCCAAGAGCTTCTTTATTCGGAATTTCTCTGTCACTTGTAATCGCAGGCAAGGTTATTTCTACATCAGTTCCCATGCCGGGCATGGAATAAACATGAATTCCATACTCTTCACCAAACAAGAGATGAATGCGGTTATTTACATTCACCAGCGCAATTCCACCCTTTGTTTCCGATTCTTGATTGGGCATTATCCGGGCACTTTTTTGCAGCCGCTCGTTCATATCAGCCAAAGTTTTAGCATCCATCCCCACTCCATCATCTGATATTCTGATTAACAACCTGCTTCCGGTTCTTTCCAAATGAATCGTCAAATGACCGATTCCTATTTTACATTCTGTTCCATGTATAATACTATTCTCCAAAATTGGCTGCATAGTAAGTTTAGGTAACCTGCAACTGTATATCTCTTCTCTGTCTTCTTTATCGCATTCTATTGTAAGTTGTACTCTTTCACCAAATCGATACTGCTGAATTTTGAAATAAGTTTCACAATTCTGTAATTCCTCTTCTACCGAAACCAAGTTTTCCACCTTGCTGATTGTATAACGGAAGAAGCTCGCCAAGGCCTCTGTCATATCGGAGACTCCTGTTACGCCTGCAATTAATGCTTCACTTCTAATACTTTCCAGCGTATTGTACAGAAAGTGTGGATTAATCTGATTCTGCAACGCCAAATACTGTGCTTGTCTCTTGTTAAGCTTTAATAATTCGGAAGAATCCATCATTCCCTGTAATCGTTCTGCCATAGCTTCTCCTGCAGGTGCCAACTGAACGTCTCCTCTTCCCGGCAAATTACTCGCAGTATAGCCTTCCAGAAATAGCCAAATACTTTTTTCTATCTTGTAATATGGCTTAATAATCCAAACCACACTCACCCAAACAAGTGCCAAAAACAATAGGATACAAAAGATGGTCCACCACAAAAGTTCGCTGTCTACAGTCAATGATACAACGACCAGCATACTTAACATAATTATAGATAATCCGCCCCCGACTATACTTACCACCCAAAGTCGTTCGACTAAATATCTAAATTTTCCCTTCTTCATAAGCTCTTGCCCTCTTAACCATACAATCTGCGAAATTCAGCCGGATTCAATCCGGTTGCCTTACGGAACGTATGCGTAAAGTGCTTTCTGTCAGCATATCCGACTCTTTCACAAATCTCTGAAACCGGTGTATTAGTATCACGCAACAATTCTTTAGCTTTATCCATCCGCACCCTGGTTAAATACTTTGCAAACCCCTCACCGGTCTCCTTCTTAAACATCACACTAAAATAAGTAGCACTAAATCCTACCATCTCACAAACTTCATCCAATGTTATGTTCTTTTCATAATGATCCATAATATACTTTTTTGCAATTCGAATAGGTTTTGTTGCCTCTCTCTCATGCAAATTTTTAATTTCTCGTATCATATTAGTCTGCAAAGAATTTAACTCTGCAAACAAACTGTCCACCTTGCTACATTGTCTGCAACGAAATTCAAATTCCTGTTGCGCACTCTCTGTATCTCTGCTTCCCGTCCTTAATACAAATAATTTGCCGGCATCTAAAACTATTTCCAGAATCTCTCTTCCACATATATGTGGTACACATGTGACCGCATTTTTCAAACTTTCCCCGGCAGTGGTAATCTCTGTTTCATCCATTACTTCAATCGCGTGCTCAGCCATTTTGATATATCGTTCCAGCAATACCTGTTTCTGCATTCCCGATCTTAAGGGCACACTTTCATACATTCTGCCACAGCCCTCCAGCAATCGTTCCTTCACAGCCTGTCTGGCATCCCCCATCGATATGTTCAATTGTGCTGCATCCGTAGCAGTTTTTCCTATACCTATCGAAAATTCTACCTTGCCGAACAAATTCTTGTTTGCTTCCAATTGATTTAAAAACTCTCGCAAACAACGTCTTATATCATCCCGATTTTCCGTAGGATAATTCAATACACCATATCCCGTAACACCTTGAAAGCCAAAAACACTTTCCTTACAAACAGTTGATACCGTACTATGAAATATTTCTTCTGCCTTTTGCTTTATAATAGCAAAAGCATTTTCCCCTGTTTTTTCAGGATCAAAATCAATCTTAAGCACAAATGCCTGTAAAATCCCCTGTTTAACATTAAAATGATAATTCTGCTCTAACTCCGTTGACGTAAATTCCCTATTTCCTTTCAGCAAATCTGTAATCAGGCTTTCCCTCAATCTTTTTAAGTCGTTCTGATTATTTTGATGTCCACCATTTACACCTTCACTGTTTCTATCTTCCAGCTTTTTTATAATTTTCTGTAATGTTTCAATTAACTCATCTTGCTTAATAGGTTTTAATATGTAATTTCCGACACCATAAGCAATCGCCGTCTGCGCATACTCAAAATGTGCATAACCGCTGATGATAATTATTTCAATATCCTTTTTTATCTGACGGGCCTTCTTAATCAGTTCTAAACCATCACATCCCGGCATACGAATATCAGTAATCAAAATGTTGGGCTCATACTCTTTTATCAAATCTAATGCTTCCAAACCGTTCTCAGCCGTGCCAACAATTTCTAACCCCATACTCTCCCAATTTACCAACGTCTGCACTAATCGACATATCAGTTTTTCATCATCTGCTATAATTACCTTCCACATTTTCTACCTCTCACCACTATATGATTCCCCTATATCTTACCATTTACCGGAAATCAATTCAACAAGAACGCCGGATTTCTCCGACGTTCTCATATCTATGCTTCTTGAAAGCATCCCCCCACATATTGATTCTTTCTATTTTGTAAGAACAGATACACCTGTATCATTCACAGCACCTCCGAGGTCTTCCCCTTCAAGTGCCTTTACACATGCTTCTACACCCATTGAACCCATAACATCGGGATTCTGAGCCATTGTGCAAAGCAGGTATCCATCTTCAATCAATCCTAAAATTGCATCGGATTTGTCAAAACCTACACCAATGATATCACTATTTTCCGCTGCTTTAATTGCATTTCCTGCACCGGTTGTGGACCCTTCGTTACATCCAAAGATACCAACAACACCCTGGGTGATATAGTTTTCTGCAATACTCTGGGATTTCGCTGCATCACCTTCACCGTACTGTGTTTCTAAAATTTCAAACCCTGTACCTTCAAATGCGGAACGGAAACCTTCTTCTCTCTGTACACAAGAATCAGTTGCTGCATTTACATTGATAATACCAATTGCACCACTTGTAATTCCTTTAGCTTCCAAAGCATTAATCAATTCTTCACCGGCAGTTTTTCCTGCTGCTCTGTTATCGGTAGAGAAAGTCGCTTCTGCTTCTACATTTGCAGGTGAGTCTACATATACAATTTTAACCCCTGCAGCTGCAGCTTCGTTTAATGCTGAAGAAATAGCATCGGGACCGTTAGCAGCTACCATAATTGCATCATAACCGCCTGCTACAGCATTATTTACACATTCAATCTGTTGTGCATCGTCCTTAGTATTAGGAGACATAAATGTTACAGTAACACCAAGTTCTTCTGCTTTTTCCTGTGCTCCTTCATTTAATGTTACCCAGTGCTGATCAATTGAATCCATGGTAATCAGCGCAATCTTCCACTCTTTAGAAGCTGCATCTGCTGCCTGACCACTTCCGGCACTTTCTTTTGTCAATACAGATACACCTGTATCCGTTACTGCACCGCCAAGATTCTCACCGTTAATTGCTCTGACTGCTGCCTGTACACCCTCATAACCCATAACATCAGGATTCTGCGCCATTGTGCACAGTAAATATCCGCCTTCAATCAGACCCATAATCGCATCTGATTTATCAAAACCTACACCAACAACATCTGCGTTACCGGATGCCTTAATCGCGTTACCTGCACCGGTTGTGGAACCTTCGTTACATCCAAAAATACCAACTACGCCCTGTGTTATGTAGTTTTCTGCAATGCTCTGGGATTTTGCCGCATCACCTTCGCCGTACTGTGTTTCTAAAATTTCAAAATCTGTTCCTTCAAATGCAGAACGGAAACCTTCTTCTCTCTGTACACAAGAATCAGTTGCTGCGTTTACATTGATAACACCGATGGTACCGCTGGTAATTCCCTTTGCTTCCAATTCCTTCTTCATTTCTTCACCGGCAGTTTTTCCTGCTGCTTTGTTATCGGTGGAGAAAGTTGCTTCCGCTGCTACATTTGCAGGAGAGTCAACGTAAATAATCTTTACGCCTGCATCTTTCGCTTCATTTAATGCAGAAGAAATTGCGTCAGGACCGTTAGCTGCTACAATAATTGCCTGTGCACCTGCACTCACAGCATTGTTTACGCATTCAATCTGCTGTGCATCATCTTTTGTATTAGGTGCCATAAACTGTACTGTAACTCCCAGTTCAGTCGCAGCCTTCTGTGCACCCTCATTTAATGTTACCCAGTGCTGATCAATCGAGTCCATAGTTATTAATGCAATCATAGTGTCTGATGCATTTCCGCTTGTGGTTTTATCTCCCCCACCACATCCTGTGAGCATTGTTGCTAACATGCACAATGTACACAATACCGCCATTAGCTTTTTCATGAAATTTATTCCTCCTTAAATTAAATAAATGTATCTTAGCACCTTATGGTGACTAATACTATGTTATTTTGCTACAGTTTTTTTCTTCAGTGCTCCCTTACGAACTACAACATCCAAAAGTACTGCAACTACTACAATAATACCGATTACCAATCGCTGAATACCAACCTGTGCTCCAATCATATTCAGACCATTTTCCAATGTCTGCCATACTGCGGCACCTGCAAGAGTTCCCAGCAAAATACCTGTTCCTCCCAACGGAGAAATACCACCGATAACGCCTGCCGCAACACCATACATTTCATACATGTTACCGGCTTCCATATTGCCCATACCTGCCTGACCGCAAAGGATTAATCCTACTACGCAGGAACAGAACGAACTGACAAGATACGCTTTCGTAGTGGTAGAAAGTACACTTACACCTGAAAGTTTTGCTGCTTCCACATTAGAACCTATCGCATAAATATGACGACCGGTTCTTGTTTTAGCTAACAGGAAGAAAAATACAACAAATAATATAATCGCAATCCAGAAAGTGTTGTATACTCCAAATGTTTTTCCATAATAAAAGAAATTCTGGAAACTTTCAGCCGCTTCCTTGCCGATACCGGATGCAATAGCATCTGTATTTCTGTTTCCGTTTACCATATATGCCACACCTCTTGCAACAAACATAGTTCCCAATGTTGCGATAAAGGGAGGCAACTGCCATTTACCTACCAAAAATCCATTTAACACACCAATCAGTAGGCAACAGCACATTGCAATCAGAATTGCCAGTATCGGATGCACACCCATTGTCATTAAAGTTGCTGAAATCATAGCACTCATACCTGCAACTGAACCAATTGACAAATCAATATTACCTGTAATCAACAAATAGCTCTGTCCAATACCAATCAGCAGATATTTTGACATGGAACGAAGCAGATTCATATTATTCTGTCCGGAAAAAACCGTCGGATTAATGATACCGAATGCTATATAAATGATAATCAATCCTACAAAAGCTGTTAAGGCACCGCCCATACCTCTTGTACTCATAATTCTCTTTATCGGATTTTGTTTTTTCAAATTCATTTTCTATTCCTCCTTATTGCTGCTATCAGTAATTTTCTTTTCAAATCTTGTAGCCAGTGAAAGAATTTCATTCTGTGTTGCCTCACCAGCCATCAACTCTCCGGTAATACGTCCGTCACACATAACAATGATTCTGTCCGCAATTCCCATTACCTCAGGCATCTCAGAGGATACAAATACAACAGCAATTCCCTGTTTTTTCAATTCGTTCATCAAGTTATAAATCTCTACTTTTGCGGCTACATCAATTCCTCTTGTTGGCTCATCAAAAATGACAACTCTGGAATTTCTCGCAAGCCATTTTCCAACAACCACCTTCTGCTGATTACCACCGGAAAGGTTTGCTGCGTTAATTTCAACGCCGGGTGTTTTTATTTTCAGATTTTCTACCGTCTTATTGCACATCTCATCTTCTTTATGACTGTTAACAACTCCCAGTTTATTACACAATAAATCCAAATTGGGAAGTGCTATATTATGACGTATACTCAATTTAGTACATAACCCGTCTTTTTTTCTATCTTCCGGTGCCAGCACAATACCTGCTTGAATCGCATCCTTAGGATTATGAATTTGAATTGCTTTTCCATCCAAAAGAATCTCCCCACTCTCTTTCGGATCAACTCCAAAAATTGCTCTTGTCGTTTCTGTTCTGCCGGCTCCCATAAGCCCTGCAAATCCTACTATTTCACCCTCGTACACAGAAAAATTAACATCGCGTACCATGCGTCCGGCGTTTAAATTTTTCACTTCAAAAATCTTCTTTCCTTTTTCACAACTAACTCTTGGAAACTTCTCTTTAATTTCTCTTCCTACCATATGAGAAATGATTTCATCCAATGCTACATCTTTAAAATCCATGGAAGTAATATACTGTCCATCTCTCATAATGGTCACACGATCAACGATATGCTGAAGTTCTTCCAGTCTGTGCGATATGTATACAATACCACAACCTTTTTCTTTCAGTTCAGCAATAATACGAAACAAATCTTCTATTTCCCTTGCAGTCAGTGCTGAAGTCGGTTCGTCCATAATCAATACTTTCGCATTTGTGGACAACGCCTTTGCTATTTCCACCATTTGTTGTTTTGATACCGGCAATTCTCCCACTACCTGCTTCGGATCCAATTCTATTTTTAATTCATCAAGAATCCTCTGTGTCTCTGCTTCCATCTCTCTATTGGATAGCATAATTCCTTTTCTTTTTTCTCTGCCCAAAAAGATATTTTCTGCTACAGACAAATGGCGACACATATTTAATTCCTGATGAATAATCGCCACACCGACTTCCTGCGCCGTTTTCGGTGTAAGATCTCCGTATTCTTTACCAAAGATTTCCAGCCGCCCTTCATCTCTGGTATATACACCGCTCAGCACTTTCATTAATGTGCTCTTTCCGGCTCCGTTCTCCCCAAGAAGAGCCATTACTTCTCCCGACCTCAACTCAAAGTTCACATGATCCAGTGCCTTTACGCCTGGGAAGCTTTTACATATGCCCTCCATAGACACAATAGTTTCATTCATTCCCATATTTTCGGTTCCCTTCCTATCATTTTCTGTTTCCCCAAAATGCTTTTTCCACTTAGCACATTATAGCAAAAACGCCCCTTGCTAATAAGGGGGTAATCTTTTTTCTTAAAGGGGGTTTTTTATGTTCTTATATCACACCAATTCCCATTATCAATTTTTCATATTATAAGCATATTAATATAATAAAACCCGACAGGAATCATCATGCTTCTATATACAGTAAAAGCGGGCGATACCGTAGATACGATTGCCGCATCCTACAATATCTCTCCCGCCTCAATTATCTATAACAACCAGCTGCCCTGGCCCTATAATCTGACCATCGGACAGTCCCTATTATTGTCAGTAGAAACTGCCCCTGTAAATAAGCGCAGCTTTTACACCGGCGGCTACGCCTATCCTTTTATCAGCGAATGGGTATTGGAAGAAACACTTCCCTATCTTTCCTACCTCTATATTTTTTCTTATGGCTTTACTCCCGAAGGGGAACTGATTCCGCCTCTTTTGGATGATACTTTTATGATTACAGCTGCCAAAAATCATGGTACTTCCCCCATCCTGACCTTAACCCCTTTTGGTCCGGACGGACAGTTTAATAACTACCTGATTTCTCAAATTGTGAATAATATAGATGCCCGCAGAGTATTGAAAGACAATCTGGTAACCCAGATTACAGAACGTGGATTTGAAGGCGTGGATATTGATTTTGAATTTATATTAGCTTCCGACCGGGATGCCTTTGTGGATTTTGTTGCTTATATGCAGCAAAGCCTTTCCCCTCTTGGCGCAACCGTTTCCGTGGCACTGGCACCCAAAACCTCAGATACCCAACAGGGTCTTCTATACGAGGGAAAGGACTATGCGAGACTGGGGGCTGTGGCGGATTATGTATTGCTGATGACGTATGAATGGGGCTATACCTACGGTCCGCCCATGGCAGTCGCTCCCCTTAACAAAGTCCGTGAAGTGGTAGAGTACGCCCTCACCGTTATTCCTGCGGACAAAATACATCTGGGTATCCCAAACTACGGCTACGACTGGATCTTGCCCTATGTAAGAGGAGAATCAAAAGCGGTTACATTGGGCAATGTGGAAGCCACACAACTGGCAATCACAAACGGTGTCCCCATTCAATACGACGAAGTGGCACTTTCCCCTTTCTTTCGCTACAACACCGCTACAAATGCCGGTTTCCCGGAATCCGAAGCATATACTGAACACGAAGTCTGGTTTGAGGATGCCCGCAGCATCAACGAAAAACTCGCCCTCGCGGAATCCTATAATCTGCGTGGTTTCAGCTGCTGGCAAATCATGGAACTGTTCCGCCCATTATGGCTATTATCGGCTGACAGATTCTCCATAAATAAAGTTCCCTTCCCCTAAAAAAAACTGCTACAGGTTAGATCGTGATATTCTATCCCGTAGCAGTCTTTATTTTACATCACATTAAACTATGTAAAAACGCCGCTGAACGTTTCATACAATTCTCCTGATCTTTTGCATCAAAATGTTCAATGGCCAGATATCCTTCGTAGCCTGCATTCTTGAGATTTTGCAAAAGTTCTGTTATAGGCATATATCCTTCTCCTACCGCCACCGGCAGAAGTCCTTTGTTCAGACAACCGAAAGCTGCTTCTTTCATACTGTCTTCGCCCCTGTCCTTACAGTGTACATGGGACACATAATCTTTTAACAATTCCCATGCTTTAAGCACATCTTCTTCACTGTACACAAAATTTCCCATATCCAGTGTATACCTAAGTCCCGGTACATTTTGTAAAAACCACAGAATTCCGGACATTTTGGAAACCGGAGATTTGTAATCATCAAAATCCTCCACCGTAACAGTAATTCCTTCTTTTTGTCCGAGGGCAACAATGAACGCCATCCCCTCTTTAATACGCTGTATTTTTTCGTTACTATCCATAAAGGATGCCATCCGGGCATAATCTGAGCATGCTTTCATTTCTAAAGCTTCCTCATCCTCCAAAAATCCCGGTACCACTAAAATTCTTTCAGCCCCTGTCCGCTTTGCCATGGCTATATGTCTCTCCGCCTTCTGCCTGTTACGTGCCTTGGCAGATTCCCCGGACTCTTCCATGTCATAAAACTCATAAATACAGCTGACGCCAATTCCTGCTTCTTCTAAGAGTGCATGGGTTTCTTCATGATTTTCCAAATAAAAAAGCTCCATTTCCACGGCGTCAATGCCTGCTTCTTTTACGCCGCAAAGCAGTTTAGGCAGAGCTTTTTTTGTCTGCCCTGCCGCCTGTAAAATATGTGCATAAAATACGGATATTTTCATTCGTGTACCTCCTCGTTATCAGGGGTCTTTCTTTCTGCTAAAGCCGGTGCGCAGAAACGCACACCATTCTTAATAATCTGCTGAATTTCCGGAATCCGGTAAATCGGATATTCCTCATGACCGGGCTGGAAGTAAAATATTTTACCGTAGCCTCTTGAAAAAGTACAGCCACTGCGGAATACATGCCCATTGGAAAACCAGCCGGTAAAAATCACATCGTCCGGTTTGGGAATATCAAAAAATTCCCCATACATTTCTTCTTCCGGAATCTCAATAACCTCAGGGATTCCTGCCGCAATGGGGTGGGTCGGCGCAATACACCAAAGCTTTTCACTCTCCCCATGTTTCCATTTAAGGGTCATGGAGGTACCCATGAGATTCTTCATAATTTTACTGAAGTGAGCGGAATGTAACGCAATCAGCCCCATACCTGCCAGTACATGTTTCTGCACACGTTTTGCCACTTCATCCGAAAATTCGTCCTGTAAGGCATGGCTCCAGATAATCAATACATCGGTATCTGCCAGTACCTCTTCCGTAAGACCGTGCTCCTCCATATCAAAAGTCGCCGTACGTACGGTAAAATCCTCTTCCTCACGCAAAAACGCTGCAATGCAACCGTGAATGCCTTCCGGATATACCTTACGGATTCCTTCCAGCTCTCTTTCATGTTTAAATTCATTCCATACTGTTACTCTGAGCATATTTCCTTCCCTTCCTAACGGCGGATTCTTCCTCCGCCATATGTATTACTTTTTGTATTTCTCTGCCTTGATGCAAAAACCGCAATAGGCAAACAACATCACCAGCCAGATAATACCGATGCAGATAACCGGAAAAACACCGGTATCAAACATCATCTGCCCGATAAAAGCAAGTAACCATAAAATCATACAAGTGGTACTTCCTGCTTTGTAAGCCTCATATCCTGCTTTATAGGAAACCAGTTTCTGTGCTTCATCACAGCTGTCCTCCCACTTTTTGGCAAAATTCACATCAAAAATGCTGCCTCTCTTTTCGGGATTGAGTTTCTTTTCCAAATCTATAACCAGCTTTAATATGATGAATTCAAACACCAGCCCTACAACAAATGTCCATACACATATCATATCCAACACATTACCGGTATCTTCCCCGATTCCCGTAATAGTACTTAGCGCCGTTCCTACAGAAAACAATACCATATTGCATATCATCATGGCATTGGCAATCAGCACGGGAAAGTTCAATTTGTATTCGATTTCTAAAATGGTCTCTTCCTCTTCTCCGTCCCAGTGTGCCACCATTTTTTTAATCTTCAGATACTGTACCAGCGCAATCACAAAAGTCACTACATTGGCAACCACGGTAATGGCAGGCACCAGATATGCCAGCACTACTTTTAAGCTTACTAACTTATCCTCTGATATGTCAATATACTGTTCCGCAATATTTATCATAAATCCCACAAAAAAGCCGCCTATAAGGCTTAAAACCATAATCACCATAAATATGACAAAATATTTTTTCTCAGAATTATCTTTTGTATTTTTCACCTTCTTTGCGTCACTCATCTATTCATCCTCCTCGAATATAAAAATATCTTCTACCTTTACATTGCATACCTTGGCTATTTTCAATGCCAAGGTTACCGACGGGGAATAGTCCCCTCTCTCAATCTGGCTGATGGTCTGGCGGGAAGTATCCACCAATGCACCCATTTCCTGCTGGTTGACGCCCAGACGCGCCCGATATTCCTTTAACCTGTTATACAGTGGCATCGGTATCCTCCTTTGTGTTCTCATCTGTAAGTACTTCCTGTAACGGTTTTAACTCTTTCACCTTTGCGGAAGTAAAAATGGTACCAAAGCTTATTCCCCACAACATGGCAAAACAAATCCCCAATGCAATATTGTCAAACAAGGTACCGAAAATAATACCGTAAAGAAGACCGAATGAACCTCCCAAACCGATACCACCTATTCTACCCAGCTCTGATTTCTTCTTTTCCACTAACACCAGAGCTTCTTCCCCCCGGATAATTGCTTTTACATCATAAAATATCATACTTTCTTTTAGTTCGGTAAACACATCCGCTTCAAAACCCTCCCGCATGCTTTCACACTCCGGCAACAGGTAAAACTCCCGCAGGCGGTATACGGTTATCTCATCCTTTTTATTATCGGATAAAGAAAAAATGGATTCTTCAAAGGGATACTCTATCTGCTCCTTTTTTAAAGTTTCTTTTGTCACAATATAGTAGCCCATCAGGTCCTTTTTATGGTAAAGCCCATACACTTTGCCCTCTGTATCTAAAGCATGCTGCATCTGCGCTTGTAACTCGGAAATGTCTTTCACTGCCTGTATAGGTTCACCAAACGCCGCTTTCTTTACCTTTCTTTTGGAAATCACTTGGATGCCGTATCCTTTTTCGTACTTTGTCATATTTCTTTCCTCCGCAAAATTGTAGCTGTTGTTCTCTTTGACACATCACCGGCCAATATGTCCGCATGTTCTCTGCTGACATGTTTTATTTGCATTTTGACAACTTTCTTTGTCATGCTTTGTATTGTCATAGTATCATTGACAAGAAAAGTTGTCAATACATTTTTTCTTTTTATATGACTTATGACATAATGCGATCCATCAAAAAATAGTACCTGTCAGCTTTCCGCCATTTTGGGGCGGACTCTCTGACAGGTACTATCCCGTTATTCTTATAAAATAAATTTATATATCACAAAAAGTATTCCATA
>JAZNNL010000126.1:0-22497 GCA_045580245.1 Lachnospiraceae bacterium | reverse complement strand
GACCGGGAGCGGTAATCCATCTCCCGGTCCAAGCAACTAAATTATCGTATTCTCTTACTCTACTACCAGCTCCCTGATTGCCACGCCCTTAATCCTATAAGACGCCAGATATGCAAATATAAAGAAACTGATGCTGACTGCTGCCAGGGGTATCAATAATGCTGATACCGAATAAACGCACGTCACCTTGCCCAGCCCAATCAGGCTCAGTGCCAGACCCAAAAGTTTTCCTGAAAACAAAACGCTTAACAGTACACCCAGTCCGGAACCTACAACCGCCAATAAAAAGAACCGGATGGCAAAGCCTAAACGCAACTTTTTGGAAGTAAAGCCCATAGCTTTGTAGATACCGATATCCATGCGCTCCTGCACAAAGGTTTTGGTGCAGACCATTCGCACCACCACAAAGGCAAATACAATAGACACAGTATAAATTAATACTTTAAGTGCATCCACAATACCGTTATAGTCGGATAGAAAGGTCTGGTCCTCATACACTTCCATCGCCAGATTCTCACCAAATTTTTCTTGCAGCTCTTCGCCGATAAGCTTTGCTTTATCCTTATCTTTTATAATATAATATCTTGCACCGTACTCGGTATTTCCGCCCAGCTTTTCTGCTCCTGCGAAGTTCATGGCAAATGCCATACCGCTGTCGCTGCCGGATTGGAAGAGACCGGAAATGATAAAGGTATCTTCTCCATCCTGAAACGTAACCGTCACTTCATCTCCCACCTGCAATTCCAAAGTATCTGCCACCATTTCCGTTATCACGATTTCATTATCATAAAGAGGCTCTCTGCCGCTATACACACTTAAAATGTATTCCGGTTTCCAATACACTTCCACATACAGATTTTCTCCGTTTAAGGAAGCATATCCGGTTATGATGGAGTTTTCCTCCACTACCTCCGTATGAGAAGAAATGATTTCGTTAATTTCTTTCCAGTGGTCTGTATGGTCTGTTATCGTTGCATCCGTAAACTGCATCTGTAAATCCGGTATAGGTAAACCCATAGCTGCAAGGGCATCCCTGGAAGAGAGAAGATTACCGGTCAGGTTCGCAGTAATCATGAAAAATGCCAGAATCGCCACAATAAATATAGTACCAAAATAACGATTTTTCGCAGAAGTTACCTGCCTGAAAGAAAGGCTGGTAAGCAGTCCCTTTTTGGTAATGGGCGCCTGCAAATAATGGTCAAAGTAAATCTCTTCCCTGCCTCCGGCAATGGCACGCACCGGTGAAATAGAAGCTATCTTACTTGTTTTTACTATAATGAGTACCAGCGAAATTCCCAAAATAAGCAATGTATACAAAATACTTTTTCCAACTGCCAGACCGTTTTGGGGCAAGACCGCCGTAATGGACTGACAGAGCCTGCTCAATTCTCTTTCGATAGGGATTGCCACAAGACTTCCCACTACAATACCCAGTACCTCTGCCAGCATATACTGTAACATAATCACAAGCCGGATTTTTCCCTTGGTAAATCCCTGGGCTTTTAAAATGCCTAAAGTCACATAATCGATTTCTATTTCCGTACTGATACTGTGACTCATTACGATTAATACAATCACAAACAAAAAGGCTACAAATACCAATACAATATTCATTACCACTTCCGGCAGCAGTGTACTGTATCGGATACTCTGCTCCATAGTAATGGCACCACTGGCCAGGTCAATGATTTTGGTATCCAGATTCACCTGTCTTTGAAATTTTGCAGAAGTAAGAGCGGAATCTTCACTCTGATGTATCTGTACTCTTGTAAAATCAAAGGTGACCTCTTCTGTTTCCAACGGCTTGCATCTTGCATAGATTTCCGCAAAGTCTTCTGCACTGATAAATACCTGTTTCCAGCCGATAAGCATGGCCCCCTGGGTGGGCTCCTGCACAAAGCCTTTTATCACAAACTCCCCAGACTCTCCGAAAATATAATCTACAGAAACGGTATCGCCTATCTCACACTCCAGCTTGGAGCGTAATCCCAGAGGCAGATAAATCTCGCCCGATTTCAGTGCCGGGATTTCTTCTTCATAACCGTCTGTATTTTCGTTAAATAAACGGATACCTTCCGGTAACTCCAAAAAGAAATAGCTGTTGCCATCCTCTACTTCCCCGATAGTGGTACCGTTACTTGCAAAAGCGGGCAGATACGTTACTTTTTCTACCAGCTCATGATCTTCTAACTTGTGGCATACTTCTTCGGTAAGTCTGTCCGTGCGGACAAACGCTACCGTATCCCCGCAATCTGCATAGGTAAACGCATTGGATAAGGCTTCCGTGTAATTGTCCTTTACACTGAAAATGGCAGTCATGCAGGTAACAATGATGGTGGTCAGTATCATGATACTGAAAAAGGTTCCCTTTTTATTGCGGATATTCGCCTTTAATAAACTGAGTATTTCCATGGCGCACCTACCATTCCAGAGAAGAAAGCCATGCATTTACCTGTGCTTCCCGGCTTTTCTCTTCTTCGGCATTGTAGGGGGGCAGGGTCAGTTCCCCGATAATCTTACCGTCCCCAATATATAAAAGACGATCAGCGCGGAGTGCCGCTTTTAAATCATGGGTAACCATTAAAATACTCTGTCCTGCCTGATTCAGTTCAGATAACAGGTTTAATACTTCCTTGGTATTTTTTCGGTTCAGTGCGCCGGTAGGTTCATCTGCAAAAAGCACCTTGGGCTCATGAATTACGGCTCTTGCAATGGCGCAACGCTGCTGCTCCCCACCGGATACCTGGGAAGGCAAGTGGGTTTTTACATGTGAAATCCCCATCTGCTCCAAAAGCTTTTGGGCCCGCTCTTTCACTTCTGCTGCCGGCTTACTCTTATCCAAAAATCCCGGCACCGTAATGTTTTCCAATAAGGTTAAATTGCTTACCAGATGCATCTGTTGGAAAATAAAACCGAAATCCGTATGTCTTAAGACTGCCAGTTCCTTTTCCTTTGCGGTTACCAAATCTTTTTCTTTGTACATGACTTTGCCGGCAGTGGCACGGTCCATACCGCTTAATGCATACAAAAGCGTGGACTTACCGGAGCCGGAAGCTCCCATTATGACTGTAAAGTCCCCTTCGTATAAATCAAAGTCCACATGGGACAGTACATGGTTTTGTCCGCCGTTGTGGGCAAAGCTTTTGCAAACGCCCTTTGCTGACAGAATTGTTTTCTTCATTATTTCCTCACCTTCTACCGCTTTTTCGGTTTTCCTTTTTGCAGGGTTTTTTGTTTTCTTGTCTAAACCCTAACAAAAAAGTTATTAAGAAGTCCTTAAGAAGTAAAAATTATACTATCGGTAACAGAACCACTACTTCCAATCCGTCGGACAAATTCTGCAACCGAATTTCTCCGCCCATTTGTTCCGCAATATATTTCACGATATAAAGGCCTAAACCAGAGCCCTGTTCATGGCCGCAATTTTTACCACGATAGAACTTGTCAAAGATAAAGGGCATATCCTCATCCGGAATACCACTACCATAATCCCTAAAAATGATTTTAGCGGTATCCTCTTGCTGCAATTCACCGGCACTGTCGTTACTCTGACTCATGGAAACCGTAATCTTTGTCTTGGCATATTTTCTGGCGTTGTTAATGATGTTCTCCACAATCTGTAATAAGCGGTTTTCATCTGCAAAAACCATTGCGGAAAAATCAGGTTTTTGAAATTCTATATCCTGTCCGGCACCCGTAAGCTCCGTAAGGGCAGTCTCCATAAAGCAGCAAAGCTCGAAAGTCTGCGGATTCATCTTTAACTTGTCCAAATCCGATAAGGAATGCAAAAACAAATCGTTAGTCAGTTTGGAAACCTCATCACATTTTTTGGTAATCACCTGCAAATATTTCTGACGCTTCTCGGGTGTACTGTCCAGATTTGCCTCCAGACCTTCTGCATAGGCACGGATAGACGCAATGGGTGTTTTAATATCGTGGGAGAGGGTTGCAATGACAGTTTTATTGTTTTCGATGGCTTCTTTTTCGCAGGCTCTGGCTTTGGTAATTTCCTTACGCATACTGTCAAAAGCCCAGGTAAAAGCTCCAAAATAGTTGGAACGCTCATACTCTAATGGAACATCAAAATTTCCCTGCGCAATTTTGTCTGCAAATCCTTTCATTTTGTCAAAAGGACGCAGGATAGCTATATACACATAGCCAAACACAACGAAAACAAACACAATACAGATGCCGCATAACAAAAAAAGTCCCAAATGATTGCCGGTACCATCCTGCACGATACGCAAGTCTTCCTGCAATGTTTGGACCTTTAATGCTACCTGTTCCTGTTCTCCTGCCTCCGATAATTGTGCAATTTCATTCAGTGCCAGTATCTGCTCTGCTTTTCTCTCCCGGGAAGCAGACTGCTTTCCCAAAAGGTAAAAAATACCGGTAACTGCCAGAATTACCGTACAAAATAAGACAGTTACCGTCATTAGTTTCTTTTTCATTCTTTTGCCTCCAACATATAACCCACTTTAAATACTGTTTTGATGTATTGGGGATTTGCCGCATCCTCCTCCAGTTTTTCCCGTAGCCACCGGATATGTACGGTAAGGGTAGAAGGCTCCACCAGGGAAAAAGCCCCCCAGACTTCTGCCAGTAATTTTTCTTTGGAAACTGCAACATTTTTATGTTCACAAAGATACTGTAACAAATCAAATTCCCGCAGGGATAAATTTACGGGCTTTGAGTCTTTGGTAACGGTGCGGGCCGTGATATTTACCCTGATATTCCCAAAGCTAACTACCTTTTCCTCTTCCGTAAATCCGTAAGTACGGCGTATTAATGCATTGATACGGGATAACAGCTCCTGCATGGAGTAAGGCTTGGGCAGGTAATCATCTCCACCGATGTCAAAACCGGTAATCCGGTCTGTTTCACTGGTTCTGGCACTGGCAAAAATCACCGGCACCGTAGATACTTCTCTTAATTCTTTACATAGCGAAAAACCGGTAGTGCCGGGCAGGTTAATATCTAACAAAATCAGATGATAGGTATGCTCTGCCAATAAATCAAAGGCAGTATCGCTATCCGGGGCACATGTTACCCTGTAGCCATAGCTTGTTAACATCTCGGAAATAATAAAAGATAAATCTTCATCATCATCTACAATCAATATATGCTTATGGGACATGGTTTTTCTCATTCCTCCGGCTTAATTGCCATTCTTACAATGTATCATAAGGACTGTAGGTATACCGGCTACCAATACAACTCCTCAAATTTTTCCACTTCCACAGGCTTACCGAAATGGTATCCCTGGAACATATGACAGCCCATTTCCGATAAAAACCGTACCTGCTCCGCATTCTCAATTCCTTCGGCAATCACCGTCATGCCCAGTCGGATGGCCAGTTCAATCATAGTCTGTAAAATAATTTTACTGCGTGCTTCATCTTCTGACATGTTTAAGAATTCCATATCCATTTTTAAGACGTCCACGTGGATATCTTTTAACATATTTAAAGAAGAATAGCCGCTTCCGAAATCGTCCATCTCTACGATAAATCCTGACTGGCGAAGCTTTCTTACAAGCTCTAACTGACGCTCTAAATCCATTACCACTGCGGTTTCCGTAATTTCTAACTTTAATTGCTTGGGCTCAATTTCATACTTTTTAGTCAAATCCATAAAAATCTGGTGCACGTTTAAGAAATAGAAGTCTTTTAAAGAAATATTGACGGAAATATACAAATCTTCCCTACCGGCCTCTTTCCATTTCTTTAACTGTTTGCAGGCAGCTTCCCAGATATATTTGTCTACCTCGGTAATCAGACCGTTCTTTTCAAAAACAGGGATAAAATCACCGGGCATAATGTAGCCTTTCACAGGGTGCAGCCAGCGGATTAATGCCTCTGCTCCCAGCACTTTACCGGTTTCATCTGTCTGGGGCTGTAAAAATATCATTAACTGCTCCTTTTCAATAGCTGCTTCTAAATCTCCCACCATTTCCTGCTCGTGACGTACCTGTTCTCTCAAGGCATTGTCATAATATGCCACACGGGTATGATAATCCCCTTTGATACTTGCGATTGCCATTCTGGCGCGGTCACACATGACTGACATTAACAGGTTTCGGTTCTTAATTTCATAGACCCCTGTATAAATCACAACGGGCAGGGATACGGTTTCTTTCATTTCCCCCAAAAAGGCTGTCTGCAGTTTTTGGGTAAAGGAAGCTTCGTCAAAGTCCTTCTTTGCCATCAGGATACCGAAACGGTCATTGCTGAGACGCCCGTATACAATGGCTTCTTTTATCTGTTCCCTGATGACATCTGCCACTTTTATCAATATCATGTCACCGGTCTGGGTACCCATGAAATCATTAATCATCTTAAAATCTTTGATGTCGGTACAAATCATCAGAAGCTTTTCTTCTTCATGACGCTTCACATAATTTTCTGCTTTTTCATAAAAGTGCAGTTTATTGTATAGACCGGTCAGTTTGTCATGGGTGGCCTGATATCTTTCCCGTTTCAGGTTGTTGATTTCTTCGGTACGGTCCTGTACCACAAAGTATCCGCCCTGCAAATGCTTATTGGAATCCATAATCTGTTGCAACTGAATTTTCAAAATCATCTCCTCGTCTCCGCGGAAAAAACACTCTTCTTTTGTAAAACCATCCACGGAACCCATATATTGTTGTAAGCACCACTGTTCTAAGGTAATACCGCTTTTATGCACAATGGGATTTTGGGTATCTAATAGTTCTTCTGCGTAAGTATTACTATAAAGACGTTTGCCGTCCACATCCTTCACAAACAATGCCACCGTCATATCCTTTGCTACCAGTAAAAGGGTTTTCGGCAGCAGCCGCTGAGGCGTATACACAAAGCTGCAATAATAAATGGCAATCCCTGCTATGACGTAACCGATTACAGATAAATCCGTAGCGGACTTATAGGTACAAACATTTAAAATCACCAGTAATACCAATATCAGTGCCACGGTCAGATATTTTTTCCGATAAAAATAGGGTGCGGTAAAGGATTTGTAGAACAGAACAATCAAACACAGTACCGCCAGAAAACCGATTAGGGCATAGTGGGTATAAAAGAAGGGGGTAACGGTCAGTTCATGATAAATTTCTCCACCAAACAGATGCACTTCCCGCACATCAAATAAATGCTTTGTGAATACATTTACCGATACGGATATGGTATCTGCAAACAGTAGTGTCTTTAATATCTTTTTGTTTACATACTTTTCAAATTCACTGCCGATATACTCTAAGGAAAACTTAAGCAGATAGTACATCAGCCAGTCGGAGACTGCAAAATAAATACTGTAAGCCCAAAGGCATACCGTATAAGATTCCATGATTAACGCAAACAGATTAAGACCTACAATAACCTGCCCGATGATCAGAATACGTCTTACCGTTTCTGCTAACCGGTGCTTTTGCTTGTAAGCCTTAAAAATGTAATATCCTATCACTACCATGGTCGATGCCAGTAATATGCCTAACAGTATCTGCATACAGTTCTCACTTTCTCTTTGGTACAGGTATATATACTGTGAATATATTTTGCATACATTCTAGGGTAAACCGTCTCGTTATTAGGATTATATCATATTTTTTTATAACCACAACAAATTATTTCAGTCTGGGTTGTCCGAAAAACCCTTTTAATTCCACATCTGCCGCGTACTTTAATGTATAGGTAGTTTCCTGATTGCTGATTGCTTCCGTGATTTCTTTAATTTCCTTTTGTACATCCTCTGCGGTAGCGTACCATCCCAAAAGGGTAGTGCTCTCCCCCCAAAAGGTTACTTTTTCCACTCCAAACAGAATATACTTCGGTTCTTCCTTTGTAGCTGCCAAAATTTTAGAAGACTTAACTGCCAGACAGGAAACTACATTTGTATTGTCATAAGTAGGAATGGTTATGGTTCCACCCGGTGCATAGGCAACCGGTTTGGGAGCCTCCTTTTCTTCCTGCGAAACGTTTGACTCTTCTTTTAATAAATAATCCA
The DNA here is from genome assembly GCA_045580245.1 of Lachnospiraceae bacterium. Taxonomy (GTDB): domain Bacteria; phylum Bacillota; class Clostridia; order Lachnospirales; family Lachnospiraceae; genus Acetatifactor. The sequence goes on along the minus strand of JAZNNL010000126.1, from coordinate 14,517 downwards.
GGGATACATTTAATTCTTTAGAGATAATAAGTAGCTTTTCGGTCTCGGGATACCCTACTCCGGACTCCCATTTGGAAACGGCCTGACGGGATACTTCCAGCATATCCGCCAATTGTTCCTGTGTAATGTTTCTTTCTTTTCTTATCATTCTTAAATTTACTGCAAAACTCATCTTTTCTCCTTCCGCCGCTTTTGTGTAAGGCATTTCTGCTGCAAACATATCTTTACGGCTACAAAATATTTTTGATGAATTATATATATCATTTTAGCAAGTATCTCTCCACCAACCTGCTTTTGCTTTTTGTCAACTTAAAGTTGCATATGCAAAAAAATGACGATTTCCATATGTTTCTTGAGGAAACGTCCTGTCTTTTCTATTATACGATTCCTTTTCTTGGTATTTCAACTTTTTCCTGTTTTTGGTATAATAAATTTCGGACTTAAACAACTTAAGAACTATCGGGAAAGTTTTCCGCACAACTTTAGTCCAAAATCATTTGTAAAAGAAGGCGTATTAAAGTGAATAACCCACAACAACATTATGACAAAATGACAAAAACCCCTTTGGCGAAGCTGATTATTTCTCTGGGAATTCCTACTACCATTTCCATGCTGGTATCCAATATTTACAATATGGCGGATACCTATTTCGTTGGTACGCTGGGAGAAAGCCCCCAGGCGGCAACCGGTATCCTGTTTACCTTACAGGCAATTATCCAGGCAATCGCTTTTATGTTAGGGCAGGGCAGCGGTACCATGGTATCCAAGGCTTTGGCGGACCGTAACGAAGAAGAAGCGACGGAATATGTTTCTACAGGATTCTTTGTGGCACTGGGTCTGGGTATTTTATTGATGGCGGGCGGTCTGCTTTTTCTTACTCCTTTTATGCGTCTTTTAGGCAGTACCGAAACCATTTTGCCTTATGCAAAACAATACGGTGCCTGTGTACTGATCAGTTGTCCCGTTATGATGGGCTCTTTCGTTTTGAACAATAACCTGCGCTACGAAGGCAAATCCTTTTATGCCATGATCGGTCTGGTAACGGGCGGTCTTTTGAATATTTTCGGGGACTATTTACTGGTTATGGTCTTTCACAAAGGCATTTTAGGTGCCGGTATCGCCACTGCAACAAGCCAGTATATCAGCTTTTTTATATTATTGTTTTTCTTCTGCAGAATGGGACAGAGCAAAATCAAATTGTCTGCTGTCAGCCATAAGGTAAAAACCTATGCCACCATTGCCCGCGTAGGATTCCCGGCGCTGTTGCGTCAGGGTCTAAGCTCCATCTCCAGCGGCTTGTTAAACAATCTCACCAGACCTTACGGAGATGCGGCAATTGCTGCCATGAGCGTGGTTAACCGTTTCAGCGCCTTTGTGATGTGCGTGGGACTGGGTATCGGGCAGGGTTACCAGCCCGTTGCTTCCTTTAACTATCAGGCAAAAGAGTACAAACGTGTAAAGCAGGGGCTTTTACTTACCATGGGTATCGGTTTTTGCTTTATTGCCTGCCTTGCAATCCCCGGATTTATTTTTGCAGACAAAGTGGTTTATCTGTTCCAAAAAAAGGAAGAGGTTTTGGAAGTAGGTGTGTTTGCACTGCGTTGTGCCTGCATCGGTACCATGTTCTTACCCTTGTCGGTACCGGTAAATATGTTGTACCAGAGTATCCGCAAGGCCGGTATTTCTTCGGTGCTTTCCCTGATGCGCTCGGGACTGATGTTTATACCTACCTTACTGATTTCCACATATTTTCTGGGAATTACCGGTATTCAGATTTCCCAGCCTTTGGCAGATATTTTAACCGGTCTTGCCAGCATTCCTTTTACCCTGTACTTCTTACAGAAAAAGCATGTTGACAAGAAATAGTCTGCCCCGTATAATAAAACCAATCGTTAGCTGAAGCTAATACACGCATAAACCAGGAAGGTTGCACGTACACCGGGTGTACGTTCTTTCTTCCTGTTTTTTTATGTAAATGCAAGGAAGGCTCTATACATACAAATACTTACTAAACTAACAAAGGAGCATTTTATGAGTCGTACAAAAAAACTTACTTTATCCGCACTGTTTCTTGCATTAGGAATGGTTCTTCCCTTTTTCACCGGGCAACTGAAACAATTTGGGAACATGTTATTACCCATGCATATTCCGGTTATAATCTGCGGTTTTGTCTGCGGCAGTCCCTGGGGCTTTGTGGTGGGACTGATTGTACCCATACTAAGGAGCCTGTTATTTACCATGCCCAAAATGATGCCTACCGCCATTGCCATGGCAGCAGAACTGGCTGCTTACGGATTTGCTACCGGTTTTCTGTATTCCAGATTAAAAAATAAGAAGTTCGGCATTTATCTCTCCCTTATCGGTGCCATGCTTATCGGCCGCATTGTTTGGGGTTTGGTCAGCTTTTTGTTATATCAGCTCATGGGTACCCCTTTTACCTGGGAATTATTTGCGGCAGGCGCTTTTTTAAACGCCATTCCCGGTATTTTGATTCAACTGATTCTAATTCCCGGCATTATTTATGCTTTGAATAAAAGTCATCTGTTAGGGGATTAGGGTCCGAAGGTACTTATTTCCTCTGCGGTTAGTAAATTAAAATGGATTTCCTTATTTGTGACTTATGCAGGATATTAGAGTTTCTTAATGTTCTGTTTGTATACAGCAATCCGACAACACGATGTTGTCGGAAGGCTGGATTGAGGCATGGATGCCGAATTTCAGCCGGTTGCGTAAAAAGCTATCGCGCTTGCGCAGAACATTTAGAAACTCTTATATCCGAAATACGGAACAAATATGGAAATCCCTTTATTTAGCTATCTAACCGCAGACGAAAAAAGTACCTTCCGGACTCTAATCTCCGAATCAAAAAAGCAGACCCTATAACATAGAGTCTACTTTTTCACATACCTGTTTGATATATTCGGAAAGTCCCACTTCGGTACAACCTACGATGTAGTGGTTGCAGCGGTTGGTGGGTATTAAGATTTTAAAGGCTTTACTGGCGGGGATTGCCGTGGCAATCGCCGGCGTTATCTCTCCTAACAGTGCATTGGCAAATACAATCCCCACCGGCCCTATGATAATATCGGAATCCGCCGCATTGACAATACAGGGATTTTCTCCCGTGGCACCGTAAGCAGCTCCGGCTTTCATCATGGTAGAGGTGGCAATACTGTTGGTACCGATTGCATATATTTCCAGTTCCGGATGGTTTTTCACCAGCTGTTCTATTACTGCCTTACCCATTTTTCCGCCTTGTCCGTCAATGACTGTAATCTTTTTCATACTTTCCCGTTCCTTTTATCTGTTTATGAATCTACCATAGCAATTTTTAACATTTCGTTTGCAATATTTAATGCATGGTCACCAATTCGCTCAAAATCCGTCAGCATCTCAGAGAAAAGAATACTTCCTTCGTCAGAGCACTTGCCTGCTTTAATACGCTCATACATATTATCCCTGAACTGTACAGTCATATCATCGATTTTCTGCTCCATGCATGCAATTTCTTCATGCCATTTTACATAATCTTCCGGCTTTTCCAACAGCATATCGAATAACAAACTGCAGATTGCCTGCATTTCTGTCAGTTCTTCCAGTGCCTTCTCTGAAAAATGGATATTCTTTTTGGTAATCATATTGGAATACCCTGCTATATTTATAGCATGGTCACTCATTCTTTCCACATTACTGGTAACGGAATACAATGCATTGAAAATCTTGCCTCCCGCACTTGTGTTTTCATGAGATACGGCAGTTGTAATATATTTGGAAATCTCTTTATTTAAGAAGTCCACATATTCTTCTCTTTTTTCAATAACTTCCAATTTTTCTTTCCCGTAAGATGCAAACACGTCAAAAGCTTCCTGCACATTATTTTTCGCCATTTTAAGCATTCTCTGAAGCTCTTTCTTAATACCTTCTTCGCAAATGGCAGAGCCACCCAGTTTGTCTGCTTTTATATGCTTTAACTCTATCAGATACTGCACATGCATACTGTCCGTATCTTCTTTATCCTGTTTATCCTTTAAGATAAAGGTAGCAATCTTCCCTAACCAGGTACCTACCGGAAGCAGCAACAATGTTGTTACAATATTAAACAGCGTGTGCAGATTTGCAATCTGTGCCGGAGCATTTCCGGGCGTAAACCCTTCTACTATATTAATAAGCGGCGTTACAATACAAAGTATGGTAAAAACAATTGTACCGAACACATTAAACATAATATGTACCACTGTAGTACGCTTTGCATTTCTGCCGGTTCCTGCACTTGCAAGCAATGCCGTCACACAGGTACCGATATTCTGTCCGAACAATACGAAAGCCGCACTGTTTAATCCGATAACACCACTGCCTGCCAAAGCCTGTAGGATACCGACAGATGCAGAGGAGGACTGTATGATTGCCGTAAATATCATACCTGCCAAAATACCCAGTAATGGATTTTCAAATGTAGTAAGCAGGTTCACAAATGCTTCTGATTCTTTTAAAGGATCCATGGAAGTACTCATCATATCCATACCGATAAAAAGCACCCCTAGACCTGCCAGAATTTCACCTATATATTTCACTTTTTCATTTTTAATAAATACAACGGCAGCTACACCGATAAAGGCCATCAGTGGCGCCAGCTCCCCCACATCAAGCGCAATCAGCTGTCCTGTTATGGTGGTACCTATATTAGCACCCATAATAATCCATATTGCCTGATTGAGGGTCATCATACCTGAATTTACAAAACCCACTACCATAACGGTAGTAGCAGAAGAAGACTGTATCACTGCAGTAATCAGTGCACCTACCAGTACGCCCACAAATCTGTTTGCGGTAAGCTTTTCCAGTATGACCTTCATCTTATTCCCGGCAACCGATTCCAATCCCGAGCTCATCATCTGCATACCGTACAAAAACAGAGCAAGACCGCCCAATAATCCCATTATTAACGTAAAATCCATAATTAACTAATCCTTTCAACCTTTATCGAATTGTTTTTTGTGCCTCGATATTGAAAAGATCAGATTCGTTTTTTTCCGTCAGTTTCGTGAATATAGAGTATGACCAGCTCCTCCGGACCCTGATACACTGTTTCAACCGGTCCCACATGTGTGGCATTTTCTTCTTTATGCAGGGAAAAACTGTCAACGCATAAAAAAGCAAGGGACCACTTGGTTTCCCTTTTCTTATTGGAACAACGTATAAAAGCCTGCTGTGATTCTGTAACATTTACGGTTCCAAGCATTTTTTCCGTACAAAAATGCATGTCCGCCAATTTGGTATCCGCGGGCTTTGTATATATGTTTTCTTTATTTACAAATGTAGCCGCAGATGTATGTTCCGCACCTGCGTTTTCCATGCTGATTCCTGATACAAATATCAATATAGCCAATAAAAAAACGGCTACTCTACTCTTTGTTGTACACACTTTGCTTTCTCCTGCCTTAAGTATCCACTCTTAAGTTTCGGACTGTTTATACATATTTTACTTCCATGGTATACCATATCAAAGTTCCAATGGTAATTCAAATCATTTTACAAAGAATTTACATACTACTTCTATTTTTTACATAATTTGCTTTTGCAGGCTTATTCCAATTTATACTTTTTTTATTTGACTTTTCATAGTGCTATGTTAAAATAGTTCGTGTTTGAACAATTCGGCAATGAACTATTTTGATATCAAAATAGGAGGTGAACCATGAAGGAGAAAAAAGTTTGGGTGGGATATGAAATACACCGCCTGGACAATGCAATTAAGAGAAAAATCGATAATAAACTAAGAAGTGACGGTCTGGATGAAGCTACCATGTGTAACGGCTGGGTATTAAAATATTTATATGATAACCGGGACAAAGAAGTCTATCAAAAAGATATTGAAAAACACTTTAATATCGGGCGTTCTACAGTGACCGGTATTTTGAAGCTGATGGAGCAAAAGGAACTGGTGAAAAGAGTTTCCGTGGAAAACGATGCCCGGCTAAAGCGTGTCATTCTTCTGCCAAAAGGAGAAGAAGTGCATATTATGATAGGAAACGCCGTCTGCGATACCAATCAAAAAATTATGGATGGTATTACTTCTGAAGAATTAGAGACTTTATTCTGTATACTAAACAAAATTCACAATAATATGAACGAGGAGAAATAACATGCAACAAGTGAAACGTATTTTACAGGAAGTAAAAGAGTTTAAAGCCGCTTCTCTTGCAACACCCTTCTGGATGATTGTGGAAGTAATTTGTGAGACCTTAATTCCTCTCCTGATGGCTTCCATTATTACATACGGTGTAGAAGCAGGAAATATGGACCACATATTAAAAATGGGCGGCATTATGATTGTACTGGTAGCCATCGGTTTTACCGGCGGTTTACTGGGCGGTGTGTACGGTGCAAAAGCCTCCACCGGTCTTGCCAGAAACTTAAGAGAGAGTATGTTTAATAAAATCCAGACCTACTCTTTTGCAAACATTGATAAGTTCAGTACTGCGGGTCTGGTTACCCGACTGACTACCGATGTTACCAATGTGCAGAACTCTTACCAGATGGTGCTGCGTATCGCTATGAGAGCACCGGCCAGTATGATTTTTTCTCTGGTAATGGCTTTTGTGATCAATAAAAAGCTTGCCTCCATTTATTTGATTGCCATTGCTTTTCTGGCAGTTGTACTCTTTTTCATTATTAGAAGAGCCACCAAAACCTTTATGGAAGCTTTTCCCAAGTATGATGCACTGAACGCTTCCGTACAGGAAAATGTATCTGCCATCCGCGTGGTAAAGGCTTATGTAAGGGAAGAAGAAGAAACCAAGAAATTTTATAAAGCCAGCGAAGCTATTTTAAAGATTTTTACCAAGGCTGAGAAAAATGTCATTTTGAACCAGCCCATCATGCAGTTTACCGTATACAGCTGTATTATTTTAATCAGCTGGCTGGGTGCAAAAATGATTGCCTCCGATGCACTGGTCATCGGTGATTTGATGGCTCTTTTAACCTACTGCATGAACATTTTAATGAATCTGATGATGGTTTCCATGATTTTTGTTATGCTTTCCATGAGTACTGCAAGTATCAAGCGTATTGCGGAAGTACTGGAAGAAGAAAGCACTTTACAGAATCCCGCAGAACCGGTTATGGAAGTGGCTGACGGCAGCATTGTGTTTAAGGATGTGGAATTTTCTTACAAAGCCGGTGCGGAAGAACCTATTTTGAAAGATATTGATTTGGTAATCAAATCCGGTGAGACCATAGGTATTATCGGCGGAACCGGTAGTGCAAAATCCACTCTGGTTAACTTAATCAGCCGTTTGTATGACGTAGATAAGGGCGAAGTGCTGGTAGGCGGCATCAATGTAAAAGATTACGATATGGATACCCTGCGTAACCAGGTTTCCGTGGTGTTACAGTCCAATGTCCTTTTCTCCGGTTCTATTTATGAGAACCTGCGCTGGGGCGATATGAATGCCAGCGACGAAGAATGCCAAAGAGCATGTAAACTGGCCTGTGCCGATGAATTTATTAACCGTTTCCCCGACGGATACGATACCCATATCGAACAGGGCGGTACCAATGTATCCGGCGGACAAAAGCAAAGACTTTGTATTGCAAGAGCTTTATTGAAAAAGCCCAAGATATTGATTTTAGACGACTCTACCAGTGCGGTGGATACTGCTACGGATGCCAAAATCCGTAAAGCATTCCGGGAAGAAATCCCTAATACCACCAAACTTATCATTGCACAGCGTATTGCTTCCGTACAGGATGCAGACCGTATTATCGTTATGGATAACGGTATGGTTGACGGCTTTGGCACCCACGAGGAATTGCTGGAAAGCAATGAAATCTACAGGGAAGTATATGAATCCCAGACCGGCGGCGCCGGAGACTTTGATGAAAAGGAGGGCATCTGATATGGCAGGACCGATGAATAAAAGACAGCTTGGCCCCAAACCCAAGATTGAAAATCCCGGCAAATTATTTATGCGCGTAATGAGTTATGTTTTCCGATTTTATGCCATACACTGTATTATTGTAGTTGCCTGCATTTTTATCAGCGTATTTGCAAATTTACAGGGTACGCTCTTTATGCAGAAATTAATTGATGTGTATCTGCCCCCTCTGTTAACCTCTGATACCCCTGACTTTACACCGCTGGCACAGGCCATTATCCGTGTAGCCTGCTTTTACGGTATCGGTATTATCAGTAGTTATGTGCAGGCAAGACTTTTAATGACCGTTACCCAGGGTACTTTGAGAAATATCCGTAACGAATTATTTGCCCACATGGAAAAGCTTCCCATTAAATATTTCGATACCCATGCACACGGCGACATTATGTCCATTTACACCAACGATATTGATACCCTGCGCCAGATGGTCAGCCAGAGTATTCCGCAGTTAATTAACAGTGCCATCACCATTGTCAGCGTATTTACCAGTATGTGTATCCTAAGTATTCCCTTGACAGGTGTTACTTTGGTAATGATTGCCGTTATGCTTTTCTGCTCCGGTAAAATACTGGGTAAGAGCAGCAGATACTTTATGGAGCAACAGCAGAATCTGGGTAAAGTAAACGGCTACATTGAAGAAATGATGAACGGACAGAAGGTAGTAAAGGTTTTCTGTCACGAAGACGAATGCATGAAAGATTTCAAGGCACTGAACGACCATTTATACGATTGTGCCAGCAGGGCAAATAAGTTTGTTAACATTATGGGACCCGTAAATGGGCAGTTAGGACACTTAAGCTATCTGCTTTGCGTCATTGTAGGTGCCATTCTTGCATTAAACAATATCACCGGCTTAACTTTGGGTGCACTGGCAAGCTTCTTAACCTTGAATAGAAACTTTAATATGCCTATCAACCAGATTTCCCAGCAGTTTAACTCCATTGTTATGGCAATGGCAGGTGCGGACCGTATCTTTAAACTGATGGATGAAGAAGAGGAAGTGGACGAAGGCTACGTTACTTTGGTAAACGCAAAGGAAGTGGACGGCAAGTTAACCGAAACCGAAGAAAGAACCGGCCGCTGGGCTTGGAAACATGTCCATCAGGCAGACGGCAGCGTAGATTATGTGGAGCTTTTGGGAGATGTGGTATTTGATGATGTGGACTTCGGTTATACCGATGAAAAAATGGTACTCCACAACATTGATTTATATGCAACTCCCGGCCAGAAAATTGCTTTTGTAGGCTCCACCGGTGCAGGAAAAACTACCATTACCAATCTGATTAACCGCTTCTATGATATTCAGGACGGTAAAATCAGATATGACGGTATCAACATCAACAAGATTAAAAAGGATGATTTGCGCCGCTCCTTAGGTATTGTTTTGCAAGATACCCATTTGTTCAGCGGTACTATCATGGAAAATATCCGTTTCGGTAAACTGGACGCTACCGACGAAGAAGTTATCGCAGCAGCAAAGCTGGCTAATGCAGATAAATTTATTCACAAACTGCCCGACGGCTACAACACCGTATTGATTGAAGACGGTGCCAACTTAAGTCAGGGACAGCGCCAGCTCCTTGCCATTGCCCGTGCCGCTATCGCAGACCCGCCGGTACTGATTTTAGACGAAGCAACCTCCTCTATTGATACCAGAACGGAGCGTATTGTACAGGAGGGTATGGATAAGTTAATGAAGGGCAGAACCACCTTTGTCATAGCCCACAGACTGTCTACCGTAAAAAATAGTGATTGCATTATTGTACTGGAACAAGGTAGAATCATTGAGAGAGGTAATCATGACCAGCTGATTGAAGCAAAGGGTAAGTATTACCAGCTCTACACCGGTAATGAAATCGGTGCCTAAATAGTATCTGTTGAAAGGTTATATACACTGATGAAAAAACAAAAAGTACGCCGCAAAATATCCAAAATTGTAGGCATGCACTATGTGAAACTGATTTTCAGGTCTTTATTATTTATTACGGCTACCATTGTTTACATTTATAACCGCCTGCATGAAACAGGATATCTGTTCAGCGGATTTGAAAACAATGATTTTTTACTTGGAACCATTTGGGTTTTCTTTGCGGCAGGTATGGTTCTTCGGTTTTTCCCTGCCAGACTGGAAAGTATGGGTTGCCAGAAGCAGTTTAAAAGAAATTACAAGGAACTGCCCAACCGGAACCAAGGTGAAAAGGTTAAGGTACAATCCGGCTTTATTACTTTTCTGGTTGCGGCAGCATGGTTTGCCTTAAACGGCATCATCGGTATCTTATATTTTACAGGTATTATTGATGCAGGCATTCTTTTATTAATAAGCCTTGCCTACTCCATATGCGACATTATCTGCATTTTGTTCTTCTGTCCTTTCCAGATATGGTTTATGAAGAACAAATGCTGCACCACCTGTCGCATTTACAACTGGGACTACGCCATGATGTTTACTCCCCTTGTATTTATTCCGAATTTGTATGCCTGGTCACTGCTTGGTCTAGCTTTACTGCTTTTGTTACAGTGGGAAGTGAAATTACATATACACCCGGAATGGTTTTCGGATAAATGCAATGGCTCCCTTTCCTGCGCAAACTGTCAGGAAAAGCTGTGCCAACACAAAACGCAGTTACAGGGATTTTGGAGAAAAGTCTCCGGTACGAAATAGGATTTTATATATTTACAACAAAAAAAGATTTCCATGCAGACGCGCTTGCGCTCGTGGAAATCTTTTTAAATCCCTTATATTTTTACAGAGCTTTTTCATGATATTGCATACAATAATTTGCTACTTCTTTTCCAAACCAACCTTCTCCTTCGCCAACTCTGGGATATAATTTACTTAGTTCATCTCTCTCAATTGTCAAGAGTTCCGAAATATCATCAATTTCTCTGGTTGCCTCAACAACTACGTATTTATGATCAAAATCCGACCTTTTAAATACACCAATTACCTTGATTTCAATCTCATCCCCTAAATCAAATTCCTTATCGGTCATTAAAATACAATCCCAATGAGGAAAAGGTGGTGTCCCCGATTCCTTAATCCACCCATAAGGCTTAGTGAAGTTTCTTTCATACTGTAACGATTTATATTCGCTTTCCGTAAATTCACCTGTTTCATGATTATATCTCATTCGCATTGGATATTTGTATGTTTGCTCAATTATCATATGCAACATTTCTATTTTACCTCCAAATTCGTTTCCTTTATTCCTTTTCTCCATTAGGACACAATTCCGAAAAAAAATAATTTTCAATATCCCCAGGTTTGGAGAGTCCATTTGTTACTGTTATCTTTGGTTAGAATCCAGTTCCAGTTGGTGTAGGTGCTGTTGGGATTTAAACTACCGTCACCGCCGGAGGCATCCACCTGAAATGTGGAATAAAAGACAATGGCCTGTTTTGCCTGATAGCTATCTGCCCATTCGTCACAACACAGATTAGAGCGTTCTTCATCATAAATAAGTTCTGTCAAGGTGCATCCTTCAAATTCTATTTCAAAGAAATTCTCCACAATACCCATTATCTCTAAAATTTCTTCTTCTGTATATATCTGGCTGCTACCGATGTTTCTTTGTACATGGTCCGTATTGCCCCCTTTGCCGCAGGCGGAAAGTAGGGGCAAAAGCATCAATGTACAAAGTATAAACAGTATTTTTTTCATAGATAGTTACCTCCTCTTGCTTTGTTACTATGTTTGCTTTGGATTTATGGTAACACGGTTTATCACTGAAAAAAACAGGCTTTCGGAAATCTTAAGGGATTATTTGGGATAAATTAAGGTGCTTTGGTGTTATTATATACAAAGGACATCAGCAATGCCAATATCTCTATAAAAAACAAAATGATTTCATAAGCTGACATGATATTATTTGAAGCAGATGTTCGGAAATTCCGAACATCTGACCCTTCAATTCTTTTTCATGCTACAGCCTCTTTATGTATAAAAATGGCGGGGTAAATCCCCGCCAGCCGGTGGACCAGGACCTTTCGGTCAGCCCAAATATAAATTCACTTCGTATAACAGATTCCTATCTGTATGTTGTTATATATTATTTCCCGCAAAATATCAACTGGTTTTTATAATATTCTCAGCCTCGCAGAGTGCTGTTTTCTGTAAAATTGGCAACTTATGTTTCCATATTGGCAACTTGCATCAAGTGCTATTGTAGTCATCATGTTTCTCTTGTAATCTATGTCTCAGGGAGGCGAAAAAAACATGAATAATATTATCGAATTAAAAAACATTTATCACAGTTACAATGAGATGGAAGTCCTGAAAGGAATATCTCTTACAGTAAAAAAAGGAGAAATCCTTGGATTACTCGGTCCAAGCGGAGCAGGTAAAACCACTTTGGTAAACATCCTAACCGGCCAGCTAACACAAACTGCAGGAATAGGACGTGTATTGGGCGACGACACCAAACATATCACGGATAAAACCAAGGCACAAATAGGTATTATGATGGACAGCTTTGGTTTGTATCAAAGACTTACCGTTTATGACAATATGCAGCTTTTTGGCGAGATCTATAAAGTAGACAAAAAGAAAATAGAAGAAACACTAAAGAAAGTCGGTCTTTATAATGCAAGAAAAACCACAGTATCTAATCTTTCCAAAGGAATGCGGAATCGTTTGAATATGGCAAGAGCTATTTTACGGGATTCCGTTCTTCTCTTCCTGGATGAGCCAACTTCAGGACTCGATCCTGCGACTACAGATTTTATCCACGAGATGTTACTGGAAATGAAAAATGAAGGAATTACAATTTTTCTTACCACCCACAACATGTACGAAGCTTCTAAGCTATGCGACAATATAGCTCTTTTAAATCAAGGCGAAATCATTGAATACGGAAATCCTGAGGATATATGCAGAAAACACAATCAACAAGAGCAATTTACTATTGTGCTACAGAATGATGAAACAATTGTCCTACCTAATGCGCCCGAATTTGGCGAGAAAATTGGAAATCTGATAAAAGACAAAAAAATAAAATCTATTCATTCCTCTGAACCCACTTTAGAAGATGTATTCTTAAAGTTGACCGGAAGAAAATTAGATGAATAAGGGAGGTTAATGTCATGCGAAATATTATAGCCATTATGAAGAAACAATGGAAGGATACCCTAAAAAATAAGCCTGTTCTGATACAATTTATCATCTTTCCTGTTATGGCAGTTATTATGGCTAAATTTGTAGAGGTACCAGGTATGTCACCAACTTATTTTATAAAAATGTTTGCAGGTATGTTTGTTGGTATGTCACCACTGGTTGCAACCAGTTCTATTCTATCCGAAGAAAAAGACGAGGGAACGCTTCGCGTACTGTTCATGAGTAATGTAAAATCCGTGGAATACCTTCTTGCAATTGGCAGTTATGTATTTTTGTTTAGTATGGCAGGAGCAGGAGTGATGTGTCTGGCAGGAGGATATACCGGTTTTGATGCACTAAAATTCTTAATCATTTTAGCTGTAGGGATTCTTACCTCCATTCTAATAGGAGCTGCTATCGGTGCATTCAGTAAAAACCAAATGGTAGCCACTTCTATCATGACACCTCTTATGATGGTGTTCGCTTTTGTTCCTATGATAGGCGGCTTTAATGAACAAGTGCAGAAGATAAGTAAGGTTCTGTATTCCGGTCAAATTGATTATCTGATTGGCAACATTGAAGGCAATGAAAGTATGATATCTTCTTTGTTAATTATTCTGATTAATGCTATAATAGCATTGGTGCTATTTGCACTAGCATATAGAAATTTACGAAAGGTATGATGCCAATGAAGATAAACATCAATGTGGACGAACAACTCTCGGATATTGAAATAAATATTAACTGTGGCGAATTAACAGAAGATGTGGAACGTATTATTACAGCAATTCGAATGAGTTCAAGACAGCTGGTAGTCAAAAACACGCAATTAGGCGAAGATGTTATCCTAGATGCCAAAGATATCGCATACGTCGAAGCCATAGACCGAAAATGTTTCGTTTATACGGAAGATAATGTATTCGAAACATCCTACAAGCTATATGAACTGGAAGCCTTGTTCTCCGGCATGAAATTTTGCAGAGTAAGCAAATCCTGTCTGGTAAGCCTCAAATTTATTTATTCCATTAAAACAGAAATGAACCACCGGCTTCGTTTAACACTAAAAAACAAAGAAACCATTATTGTTTCCAGACAGTATGCAGAAGATATTAAAGAACAGTTAGGGGTGAAAAAGAATGGAAAATAAAAGAACTATTTTAGATTTTATGAACTTTGTAATGAGAACCTTCGGTATCTGCATTTGTTTTTTATTAGTACTCACTATAATGGCAAATGCTGAGATGATTGAGACAAGTAGTATCTTTGTCTTCGGCAATGAAGCCATTTCCATTACAATTTTGTTGCAGTTTTTTCTGCTCTCTTTTATTACAGCAATTTTAGTATTTTTATTTACATCTGCCTATATGATACGATTTTTGTCATTAACAACTAGACTGATACTAATGCCTGTATCCATTATTCTGTGTTTAGGAATCACTATTTATTTCTTTGGTTGGTTTCCTACCGGTTCTCCCCTTCCATGGATTC
>JAZNNL010000125.1:0-5374 GCA_045580245.1 Lachnospiraceae bacterium | reverse complement strand
CAGGGAAAGATTTAAGGTTTCCCCTTCCCAGTCAATCTTGGCACTGGCAATCAGTTTGTTATACTCGGTGGTCAGGGCATTTTCTTCCTGCATGAAAGGAATCAGCTTTTCATCAAAGGACTTTAAGCTCAGTTCCATATTTTTAAATGCCACCGGTCCGATTTTTTCTTCTAAATAATCACGGTAGGGTGATTCGTACATTTTCTTCTGGTACGCCACAGCCATATTGCTGAATTCAGGGCCTTTTTCATCATAAAAAGCCTGCTCCGCATCATAAAAGGCATCGGACGTATCCACGTCATGACGGATATGGGAAATGGTCATCATGGTACCCACTCTGTCTGTTAAATCATAGTACTTTTTGTGTACCTCAAACTGTTCTTCGCCGCTTTTCGCCGCGTCGAACTCCTGCATAATGGCTTTGAATTCTTCTGCTACTTTTTCAAAGTCCACTCTTTCGTAAGGCATGTCTTTAAATTTCATATGGTGTAACCTCGTCTTTCTATACTCTGCTTCTATCTTATTATGAACGGGCAAAGTTTTCAACTGTTATTGTTGCCGATTTCTCCCCGTATCTCCCAATGAATCAAAAAGCTTAGCACGCCCCTTAATAAAATGATAGCGCCCAAAATCCCCAGCTCTGCCCATTCGTTTACTACCACGGTTCGCAAAACTTCACTGCCCATTTTAAATTCCAGCGCCAGCGCGATACCGTATGCCAGCTCCAAGCGGAGCTTTGCAGCATGCCTAAGCCACTTATAAAAGGACTTTATTGCCGTAAAGACTAAAACAATAATTCCAAACAAATCCAGTGTGAAAATTCCCACTTCCACTAAAACCACCAAAAGGCTTTCCATATGCTCTAAAAACTGTGTCATAACCGGCACCTCACTTCTTTAAAATTTACGTATTACAAGTAGTATATCCGGAAAAAGTAAATCATAGTTTGTACTAAAATAAATACCTTGAAATATTAGGAAATTAGGAGTAGAATGACATAGGTTAATGTATATTTTATTGTAATTTTATAATTACATAAGAGTTGTTTTATTTTTTAAAAATTACATATTTACAAACGAAAGGAAATGTATCATGGAAAAATTGAAACAAAACAAATGGTTCCGTGCCGCTATTCCGGCATTGTTACTCCACTGTAGTATCGGTACGGTTTACTGCTGGTCTATTTTCAGCCAGGAAATCGCTACCCACATCGGATTTTCCAAGGGAGCAACCGAATGGGCATTCAGCTTCGCTATTTTCTTCCTGGGTATGAGTGCTGCATTCTTGGGAAATGTAGTAGAAAAGGATATTCACAAATCTTCCTTAATCGCAACCATCTGCTTTGCAGTAGGTATGGCAGGTACCGGCTTCTTTATTTACTACGGCGGTATCACCAAAGTTGTAAATGCTGACGGAAGTGTTGACGGAAACATTCTGGCATTGATTGGTATCTATGTATGCTACGGATTGATTATGGGTATCGGTCTTGGTACCGGATATCTTTCTCCCGTTAAGACTCTGATGCTCTGGTTCAATGACCAGAAGGGTCTGGCTACCGGTCTTGCAGTTGCAGGCTTCGGTGCAGCAAAGGCTATTGCAAGCCCTATCATGGAAGCAATGTTAAAGGGCTTGGGCGAAGGCGGTATCTACAAGATGTTCATCATCTTAGCAGTTGTTTACTTCGTCATGATGTTTGTTGGTCATTTATTATTAAAGAAACCCGAAGGCTGGCATGAACCCCAGACCAAGGAAAAGGGTCAGAGCGCTCTTGCAGTTATCAAATCCAAGAAGATTACCAATTACATCGGTATCTGGGTTATGTTCTACTTAAACATCACCTGTGGTCTGGCTTTGATTTCTCAGGAAAAGGCAATTGTTAAATGTATCGGTCTTGCAGGTATGGTAGGTGTTATCTCTACTATCTCCGCAATCTTCAACGCCGGCGGACGTCTTGGTTTCTCCGCATGGGCTGACAAGATGAAAGACAGAAACACTGTGTTCAAGATGATTTTCGTACTTTCCATTCTGTTCACCGGACTTGTAGTTGTAACCGGCGGTATTAAGAATGGTAACGGCAATATGTTATTAACTGTTTTGGTACTTGCATTAATCTTTATCGTAAACGCAGGCTACGGCGGTGGTTTCTCCAACGTACCTACCTTACTTTCCGACCACTACGGTATGGGTAGCATCAGTGCTATCCACGGTATTACCTTATCCGCTTGGGCTTTCGCAGGTCTGACCGGTAACCAGATGGCTAACTGGATTGTAGAACATTTTGGTGAAAAGGTTGAAATTGCTCACGAACTGGCTGACGGTACCGTTGAAATGATTTCCGTTAACCCTACCGGTTACCAAACAGTATTGTATGTAACCCTTGCACTTTACATTGTTTCTCTGTTAATCTGCTTCTTCATGGTGCGTCCTGCAAAGAAGGAAGCTGAGAACAACTAATTCGGTACATATCATATTTCAAAATTGAATTAAGAAAGCAATTTAAAAGCCCTGCATGGTGACTTCCATGCAGGGCCTTATTATTTTGTATTATTCAGTTCTTAATGCTACTACCGGGTCTTTCTTCGCTGCACTTCTTGAAGGAATGAGGCCGGATATTAAAGTAAGTAAAACGCTGATTACCACCAGGATAACTGCTGCCCCGATAGGCAGGATTGCATTTAAGTTTGCAATGCCGGTAATCTGATGGAGAATCAGGTTAATGGGGATGCAGAGCAGGTAAGTTACCACTACACCCAGAAGACCGGATGCAAAACCTACAATCATGGTTTCTGCATTGAACATACCGGATACATCCTTCTTGGAAGCACCGATTGCACGCAGGATACCGATTTCCTTGGTACGCTCCTGTACGGAAATCAGGGTAATGACACCAATCATAATAGAAGATACAATCAGGGAAATTGCAACAAAGGCAATCAATACATAGGTAATGGCATTGATAATAGTGGTAATGGAGGACATCATCAAACCGATATAGTCGGTATATTTGATTTCTTTGATTTCCTCTACCCCTTCGTTGTACTCTGCAATGGCATCGGTAATAATATCTTTGTTTTCAAAGGATGAAGCATAAATATTGATTACTGCAGGGGACTCTAAATCAATGTAACCCATCATCTCCAGATTATCTTCGTAAGTGGAATCAGAGAATTCCATGATTTCGTCGTAATATAATGCACACTGCTCGGTTGTATAAGCAGGCAATGCATATTCAAAACCTGCCAGCAGTTCTTCCGGGCTCATGGCTGACATCTGTGCAATAACCTGCTGTGCATACTGTGCCTTAATCTGCTCGGAAAGCATCATGGTAAAAATTTCTTCCAGCTCTTCATCACTCATCGCTGCCAGATATTCCGCAATTTCTTCTTCGCTGACACTCATCTGGGAAGTCATACCTTCAATTAAGGTAGTCTCAATATCTTCACGGGTCATACTGCCCATGGTAGCATCCAGTTGCTGCTGCATGAATTCTTCGGTAGGAATACAATTGATTGCCATGTATGCAGAAATTTTGCCTGCATTGTCCAGACCGGAAAGGTAATCACGCAAAGCTTCTTCTTTTTCTGCATCTGTCATGGAACCTGTGGTGGTATCAAAAGGAAGTCCGGTTAACACATCCGTACTTTCATCTGCCAGCTGGGCTGCAATCACTTCTGCATCCTTTGCATTATCAATCACATACTCAGTCAAATCACTGGTATAACCAATGGCACCGGTTAGCATATTTACATCACTGTCTTCGTTGGGACGGATAATACCGGTAACCTTTAATGTCAGGGCATTATCATATAAATAACGTAAACCTGCGTCGGTGTCTCTTAAATCGGTATATGTACCGGTCAGCTCATCATAGGAATAACAGTCTGCGTTAAGAATGGTCTTAAATTCCATATCACAGATTTCTTCATAAGTCCATTTCATTTCCTCATGCTCTAACATGGTACCGTTTAATGCAGCATCTGCCAGTACATCCATATCTTCTTCGGGAAGTAAGCCCAGTGCATAGAGGGTAATATCATCGATTTCATTGTTCTTATCCAGTACCAGTACAATTTCATCATAACTGTTAGGCCAGGAGCCGTACACCACTTCGTACTGCTTTAATAACAAATCATTTACCGGGGCACCGTCTGTACCGGGTAACAATTCCTGCCAGAGGCTCATACCCATGGTAGCAGAAGAAGAGGATGCCATAGGGGACATGGTACTCATGGAAGTCATGGAACTCATGGTAGCCGCATCAATATCCAGATATTTAATCATCAGCTCCTGCATAATTTCTTCTGTATCGGAACGAATAATGTTACCGTCTACATTTTCGGTATAAACCAGTAAATCCAGATTGTAAGCATACTGCACACCGTTAATGGCTTCCGCCAAATCAGACTGGTCCGCAATATGACTTTCCAAAAATGCCTTAAATGCCTTTAAGTCATTTTCGGTTTCTTCAATACTGTTCATAACATTTAACATATCATACAGTGCCGCTTTTTTATAAACCGCATCCTTTTCATGGGAACGGTCCTCTGCCGTTACATTCATAAAGGCTTCCATCAGGGAAGACAATTCAATGGTAGTCGCTTCCAGTGTCAGCGGATAAGAAGACAATGTCGTTTCCTGTACGTCATCAATATAAGTGGTCATACCGGTGGAAATTGCCAGAATCAGTGCAATACCGATAATACCGATGGAACCTGCAAAGGCGGTCAGTGTGGTACGGCCCTTCTTGGTAAACAGATTCTTTAAAGATAACATAAAGGAAGTACCAAAGGACATGGAAGGTTTCTTCACTTTTCCCTTCTTTTCCCCTTCATGTTCTTTCAATTCCGCTTTTACCTCTTCTTCGGTCAAAGGCTGGGAGTCGTCAATAATCTTACCGTCTAACATACGGATAATACGGGAAGAGTACTGCTCTGCCAGATCCGGGTTGTGGGTAACCATAATAATCAAACGGTCCTTGGAAATGTTTTTCAAAATTTCCATAACCTGTACACTGGTTTCGGTATCCAATGCACCGGTAGGTTCATCCGCCAAAATAATATCCGGGTTATTTACCAGTGCGCGGGCAATTGCCACACGCTGCATCTGTCCGCCGGACATGGCATTGGGTCTCTTGTTAAGCTGGTCACCCAGACCTACTTCTTCCAACGCTTTCTTTGCTCTTTCTCTTCTTCCCGCTTTGGAAACACCGGAAAGGGTCAGTGCCAGCTCTACGTTCTGCAAAACTGTCTGGTGAGGAATCAGGTTATAACTCTGGAACACGAAACCGATGGAATGGTTTCTGTATGTATCCCAGTCACGGTCCTTATATTCTTTTGTAGAAGTACCGTTAATTATCAAATCTCCTTCTGTATAG
>JAZNNL010000124.1:0-13759 GCA_045580245.1 Lachnospiraceae bacterium | reverse complement strand
CGGCATTTTTCCATGTGGATTACAGTATGGCGGGGTATACAAGAAGTCTGGATAAAGAGTGCTATCTGCAGTACGATAAGGTATTTCCGGTTTCAGATGAAGTAAAAGATGCCTTTTTAAAGGTATACCCTGAATGTAAGGAAAAAACGGAAGTATTCCATAATCTGATTAACCAGGAACGTGTTCACAGATTGTCCAAAGAAGAAGGCGGATTTTCGGATGATTATGACGGATACCGGATTCTGACTGTGGGACGTCTGATGGCCCAGAAAGATTTTGGGCAGTCCATAGAAGCCATGAAAATGTTAAAAGACAAAGGGATAAAGGCAAGATGGTACATTCTCGGCGAGGGAGAGGAAAGAGAAAATTTAGAAAAACTGATTGAAAAATTGGATCTGAAAAATGACTTTTTCCTACTCGGCGTCACCAATAATCCTTATGTTTATATGGCACAGGCAGATTTGTATGTACATGCAACCCGTTTCGAAGGTAAGAGCATTGCAATCCAGGAAGCACAGATTTTAGGATGTTCCCTATTGGTTTCTGATTGTAGCGGAAACCGGGAACAGGTGGTACACGGTGTTGACGGATTGTTGTGTGAATTAACACCGGAAGGCATTTGTAACGGCGTCATTACGCTTTTGGAAGATGAAGAAAAGCGGAAAGAGTACGGAAAAGAAGCGGCAAAGAGAAAAATGACGGAAAGTACGGAAATAGATAAAATGCTTTCATTGTTGTAAGAAAGCAAAAGAGAGGGAATGAGATATGAGTCTTATGCAGGCAAAAAAGGAAGTGCTGATTATTATCCCGGCTTATAATGAAGGGAAAACCATAGGTGCATTGTTAGATAAGTTAGAGGAGCCGGAAATTGCAAATATTGCAGATGTTCTGGTTATGAATGATGCATCAAAAGACAATACTGCAGAAGTGGTAAGAAAAAGAAATCATACGGTAATTACCCATGTATTCAATTTGGGGTACGGAAGCGGATTGCAGGTAGGATATAAATATGCTTTGCGTCGTGGTTATAAATATGTAATCCAGATGGATGCAGACGGACAGCACGATGCCAGCAATGTATTGACTTTATACAACAGGCTGACGGAAGCAGATAAAGACGGAAAAACACCGGATATTGTAATCGGTTCCCGCTTTTTGGAAGGCAGCACCACTTTCCCTATTTCTGCAATTAAAAAACTGGCCATTTTTATGTTCAGATGCCTGATTAAGATGGGAACCGGTAAAAAGATTCTGGACCCTACATCCGGGTTACAGGGCCTTAACAGAAATGCGTTTGGTTTTTATGCGGGATTCGGCCATTTTGATGATAAATATCCGGACGCCAATATGATTATGCAGATGTTGTTACTGGGTTTTTCCGTAGAAGAAGTACCGTCAGTTATGCATGCAAGAACAGAAGGTGTCAGTATGCATTCCGGACTGAAACCTATTAAATATATGTTTAGAATGATGTTTTCCATTGTTGCTGTGTGGATGAGGATTAAGCTTTACAAGGTAGATGTGGGGACGCTGAATGAAAGTGTGGATTCATAAGCTGTTAAACAGAGGGAATACATGTGTTTTTGAGAAAGCTGATTTGACAGAAAGTACGGCAGCTTTACAAAATCCTGCAAGGGGATTTTACCGGTTGTACTCTTTTTTGGCAGAGAATGAACCGGACTTAGAGTCTGTAAAATGGAGCTTGGACGAAACGGCTACACTGGCATTGGTGATTATTGATATCGGTGCTTACAGGGAAAAGAAATTGGATCAGCCTGCAATCGAACATATGAAAGCCATTCTGGATTTTTTTGCAGAAAGAAAACTGGATATAATTCTTCGGATTGCCTATGACCATCAGGGGAATGCATTAGAAAGAGAACCCTTCTTCTTCGCGCAGATTACAGAACATTTACGGCAATTGCTTCCGATACTGAACCGATATATGGGGAATTTGTTTGTGTTTCAGGGCATGTTGATAGGAAACTGGGGAGAGATGCATACTTCCAGATTTCTGGCAACTTCCAAATTAAAGGAAATGTGGAATCTTTTGCAGGAGACGGACAAAAGGATTTTTTATGCGGTTCGTCGCCCGGTACAATGGAGGCTTCTGCATCCGGATGAATGTGTAAACATGACGCTTCCCTGTGATAATATGGGATTGTTTGACGATGCCATATTTGGTTCGGATTCCAATTTGGGAACCTTTGGAACAGTTGCGAAAGAATACGCAGGCTGGGACGGTATGTGGTCCAGGGAAGATGAGCTGCAGTTTGAAGATTTGTTGTGCCGTTATGTACCGAACGGTGGAGAAGTAATCTGCGGGGAACAATATGCAGAGGAAAGAAATATTGCCAAGACCATTGATGTTTTAAGGCGAATGCATATTACCTACCTGAACAAAGATTATGATAAAAGAATTCTGGATATCTGGGCAGAATTAAAGTGGCCGGAATCCGGCGTATGGTTTGATAAAAGTCTGCTGGAGTATATCGGCAGTCATTTGGGGTATCGTTTTTGGGTAAAAGATGCCAAAATAACCCCTGATAAAAATAATCCTTCCGGAGTACTTCTGACAATCCGCATTGAAAATGTGGGATTTGCTAATTTTTATCAGGATGCGGAAGTGATCTTGGAATTGGAAGAAACGGAAGGAACGACACATGTGATGTCGTTGCAGACGGATTTAAGAAGTTGGGATTGTCAAAAGACAATTACATTAACGTATGTCATTAAACAGACGGATTGTAAAATCTATTTGTCTGCAAAAAGGACACAGGATAATAAAAAGATTTATTTTGCAAATCAAGACGGAACAGACAGGGTATTGTTAGGTACATTGGATTCGGGCTGCCGGTAAAGTACCGGTCTGTGATTGCGGATAAGGAGACACAATGAACGATTTATTATATTGGATAATGGAATATATAAAAGTATTTTTGGGATACGGGTTTATTATGTTCATATGGCCGTCCGTTGTGTTTAGAAAGTATCTTAGAGGCAAAGAAATGACCTATCGCTTTGCTTTCTGTACTTCTGTGCAGATTGTGATTGTAAATACCGTGGTTTTACTGCTGGGATTATTCCATATTTTGAATCCTGTGACAATATGGTTATTCTTCTATGGTATATTTCTTTGGTCCATTCGGGAGAAATGGATGATTACAGAAGAAAGGTGGAAGAGTATCCGTTGTTTATTTAACGGTACCTTTGGCTGGAAACATTTGTTGTTTAAAACAACAGGCAACATTAAAAAAGTGTTTAAAAATGTTTGGAGAACACTTTTCAGGGTATATAAGAAGCATTGGCTGGAATATACTATACTGGCAATTACCATTATCTACGGAATGATTTATTTTACTTATGCACCTTTTTGCGACCATTCTTTTGGATTTGGTGATATGTATGTACACCATTCCTGGACCTATGAGTTAACGCAGGGCAATATTTTCTCAGAAGGTGTTTATCCGGAAGGTATGCACTGTATGCTTTATGCAATACATACATTATTCGGTGTGGATATCTATAGCTGTTTATTGTTCCTTGCGGGTATTCATGTATCTTTGACTTTACTCGGTGCGTACTGTCTGATGAAGGAAATATTTAAGTGGAGATACAGCCCTATTTTTGTATTGATTGCTTTCCTGACTTTAGATGTAGTTTGTGTCAATGAAGTGTTCAGTATGTCCAGATTGCAGTGGACCCTGCCTCAGGAATACGGGTTCCCGCTTATGTACATATGTGCTACATTCCTGATTAAGTATTTAAAGAGTGATACCGTTAAGGATTTTGTATTTAAAAAGATTCATTTAAAAGGCTGTTACGATGAAAATTTATTTGTTTTTATGATGTCATTGGCGGCGACGATAGTGGTGCACTTTTATGCAACCATTATGGCATTCCTGATATGTGCAGCTTTTGCGGTATTTATGCTGAAGAGAATTTTTAATAAAAAGCATTTTGTACCTTTAGTGGTATCGGTGGTATGCGGATTATTGATTGCAGTGATACCCATGGGTGGTGCACTGGCTTCCGGTATCCCCTTCCAGGGCTCTATCGGTTGGGCAGTAAATATTATGAATGGTATTGACCCGGAACAGGGCTATACTTCGATAGCCGGAGATGATACCACAGAAGTAGTTGTGCCGGAAATGGATGATATAACTGATATCAATGGAGTTGATAGTAATGGTATACCTTCTCAGAACACAACTCCTGTAGTTGAAGAAAAGAGCTTAGTTGAGCGTGTGAAAGAAAAGCTGATTTCCATAGGACAGGGTTTCGTGGCTCTGGTGAAGGAAAAAGCTGAAATCTTATACTGGGATGGTTATGTTACCTTGTATAAGCAGGATAGAACTCATTGGATACTGGCTTTTACATGCATCCCTTTGGCTTTGTGGATTATCAATCTATTGATTAGCGTTCCTTTCAAAATAATAAAGAAAAAGAATCCGCTTACGGAGACCATAAACGGATATGCTGCAACTGCACTTTCTACGGTGTTTTTTATGATTATTTATGCGGCTGCGTTATTAGGGTTACCGGGACTGGTAGCAGGTGCCAGATTGTGTTCTACGGAGCAAATGCTGATATTGATGGTTATGATAATTCCATTTGATATTTTATTTGCTTTGTTTAAAAAGTTTACGCCCAATGCCCTGATGCAGGTATTTTCTTTAGGTGCAGCTGCAGGTCTGGTGGCATTTGTATGGATGACAGGGAATTGGCACGGATATTTGTATTACGAGTTGACAAGGTACAATGCGGCGGTTATGGTAACCAATGAAATTATGGATTCCCTGCCGAAGAATTCTTATACAATTGTGTCCACTACGGATGAAATATATCAGGTTATCCAGAATGGACGTCATGAAGAATTATTAACATTCTTAACAGCGGATGATGAAGAAGAACGCTATAATATTCCTACGGAATATGTATTTATTTATGTAGAAAAGAAACCATTAAAATATGCGCATAATCATTTCTTTGCCGGGCCGGACTGGCTGGCTTTGGAAAGATATCAGGAAATATATGCAGGCCATGATTTAAGTGTGTGTCCCGATGTCTTTTCTTCTGAAATATCTGAAGAAGCGGCAAAACAGGAGATTATGTATTTCGGACGTCCTTCCTTAAGTTATTCCACGTTTGTCAGCCGTATTATTGTGGAATCCAAAGCCTATGAATGGTGTCAGAAATTTAATGATTTATACCCGAATGAACTAAAGACATATTATGAAGATGAAAACTTTGTATGTTATTATTTCAGGCAGAATACGGATAAATTGTTTGATTTGGTGATGGAATGAGCGAAAACAAAAAATGGATAATACGTTTATTGCGTTATTTGTTTTGGGGACTGATGATAGGCCTGGCGGCTTTTTGTTCCTTTATAATAGGGCGCTATGTGGCTGAGCGGGGGCATGGAAACGTGAAAACTGAAAGTTATGCATTTACGGAATCTTCCCGATTCCTTAGAAATCCAAACAGAGGATTCTACTATATGTATGGATTTATGATTTCAGAGGAGGAGGAAGACTATCAGGCCATTGTGGCGTCCCGTATGGGTGGCGTGCAGGACATGACTCTTGCCATGGTGCATGTGAATCTGCAAAAATATAATGACAGAGCCTTATCAGAAGCAGCACTGGATAATATCGATAAGCTGTTTCAGGCACTGGATATGATGGATAGACAGTATCTGGTACGTTTCCTTTACGATTGGGAAGGAAACAATGAGGCAGTGGAACCCCAGGACGTGAACATAATTTTGACGCACATAAAGCAAGTGGAAGGCATCTTTCACAAATACCAGCATCTTTTCTTTGTACATCAGGGTCTTTTTATCGGAAACTGGGGGGAGATGAATGGTACTAAACATTTGGAGCATATGCAGGATTTGGCAATACAGTTGGCAGAATCCTCTGAAGACAGTATTTATCTGGGCGTTCGTATGCCTATGCAGTGGCGTATTTGTACCGATTTGGAAGACCCTTCAATTGAATCGTTGGAAACATCCGATTTTGCATATCGTCTGAGTTTGTATAATGACGGGATGTTGGGAAATATTGGTGACTACGGTACTTATGGTACACAGAGCAAGACAGAAGTGGGAATGTACGGTTGCTGGAACCGTGAAGAGGAGCTGGCATTCCAGGAAGAATTGTGTAAGTATGTGCCAAATGGCGGTGAAGTCATTGTGGAAAATCCGGTAAATGATTTTGACAATGCACTTAGAGACATGAAAACCATGCATGTAACATATATAAACCGCGACTATGATCAGAATGTATTAAATAAGTGGGCACAAACCATTATCCGTGAGGATGGCTGTTTTGACGGAATGGATGGCTTAACTTATATGGAGCGGCATTTAGGGTACCGTTTTCATATTACCGATACCAAGTTGGCGTATCAGTTTGATAAAGATATTTTGAGTGTGGATGTTACGTTACAAAATGTAGGATTTGCACCAATTTATAAAGAAACAGAAATTTATGTAACATTACGCAATGAAAATACCGGAGAGTATTTCAGTTATCCGGTGGAACATGATATTTATGCACTGACAGGCGGCAATGATGCAAATGAGCAACTGACGGTCACTGCGCAATTGCCGTTAACCGGTTATGAGGCCGGTGTGTATCAGGTGTATTTTTATATCAAAGATGTAGATAGTGAAAAACATATTTTACTGGCCAATGAACAGGATGAAACAGAATATGGTTATGAAGTCGGTAAGATAGAAGTGGAGTCATGGGAGCAATATTTTGATGATGTGATTTCCGGAAGATAAGGAATAGCGAAAGGAAAAACCTATGAAGAAACTATGTTTTTTTTCGGGTGATATTACCAGAAGCGGCGGAATTGAAAAAGTATCGGCAATGATTGCCAATGAGCTTGCTTTGTCAAATAAATATGAAGTATGTTTTTTGAGCCTGTGTGAACAGGCTCAAGTTCCTTATTTTGCCATTGACGAAAGAATTAAGCGGTATACGCTGGGAGACAAATGGATGAAACCCGGTATCGGATATCTGCCTTTAATTTCTAAATTAAAAAAGTTTTTGACAGAAAAAGAAATTGACGTAATTATTGACGGTGATATTGTGTTGGACAGTCTGGCAATACAGGCCTGTAAAAAATTAAAAACCAAAGTGGTGTCATGGGAACATTTTAACTGTGATTATGAACTGTCGGTATTTTACCGGAGAAGAATTTTAAACTATTCCGTCAAGCGTTCCGATTATATCATTACCTTAACAGACAGGGACAAGCTGCTTTATCAGCAAAGATTAAACAGAACGTCCAATATTGAAACCATTGTCAATCCGTATGAACAGGTGATATCCGACAGCAAGAAAGAAAAGGAAAACCTGATTGTAACAGCTGCCAGACTGGTGCACTATAAAGGGATTGATTATCTGGCTGAAGTGGCACCGGTAGTTTTAAAAGCGCATCCTGACTGGAAATGGTTTGTGTTAGGAGACGGTGAAGACAGAGCAATTTTAGAGAAAGTAATTGAAAAAGAAAATCTTAACGGACAATTGGTGGTAACCGGTGTGGTGGAAGATGTGAATCCTTATCTTGAAAAGGCAAAGCTGTTTGTGCTTACCTCCCGTATGGAAGGATTGCCGATGTGTCTTCTGGAAGCAAAAGCCCACGGAATGCCTTGCATCAGTTTTGATGTTTTAACGGGTCCCAGAGAATTGATAGAAGATGGGGTAAATGGATATTTGATAGAGCCGTTTGCCTGTGATGACATGATTTCCCGTATTGAAGAATTGATCACAGATGAGGAAAAGCGGAAGTTATTTGCATCAAAAGCCTCTATTCATTTGGAGGCGTATCAGATTGATAAAATCATGGAAAAGTGGAATAAGGTGATTGATAGTTTATGCGAATGAAAAATGCCTTCAGGAATAGTTTTTTTGTAATAGTTTCCCAGGTAATTCTCATTGTGTTTGGCTTTTTCAGCCAGAGAGTGATGAATCTGAGAATGGGAGAAGAACTGGTGGGAATGAACAGCGTGATTGCCAATATTCTGGCATTGATGTCTGTTACGGAGCTTGGAGTTTCCACCGCAGTTGTATTTCATTTGTATGAGGCGCTGGACTCAAAAGATGAAAAGAAAATTGCAGCACTGATAAATTTATATAGAAAAGCCTATTACGTGTTTGCTGCAGTGATTGCAGCATTGGGATTGTGCATATTACCTTTTGTGCATATCTTTTTAAAGAAAAACAGTTTTACGCTTCCCTATATCAGAACAGTATTTCTGCTTTGGTTAATCAGAACGGTAGTATCCTATTTGTTTTCCTATAAGCGTTCTATTATTATTGCAGACCAAAAGGAATATGTGATTACGATAGGTTTGTTGCTGGCAAATGCAACAAACTATATGATTATTATTGTGATTTTGGAAGTCTATCGGGACTTTGTGCTGGCACTTTCGTTAAATATATTGGTAGAGTGCATATTGAACTTATGGATTTCGGGGTATGTAAATAAGAAATATACCTATCTCAAAACATACCGGAAGCACCCGCTGGATAAAGGGATTATTCAAAAAATTGTGGATGATATTAAAAATATCTTTATCACAAAATTATCTTTGAAGTTATTAGTGTCTACAGATAATTTGATTATATCCAGTTTTATCAGTGTAGGGATTATGGGATTGTATTCTAATTATTGTATGATTACGCAATCCTTAATCAATATCGTAACGGCTTTGTCTGCGACCATACAGCCTACGATTGGTAATATGTTTATCGAAAAGAACCATGAAAAGAACTTTAATGTTTTAAGGCAGCTTACATTTGTTTTTTATGTGATAGCTTCCTTTTCAACAGTGAGTCTGATTACACTCATGACACCTTTTGTGGCAGATGTATGGTTGAATCCGTCGTATACTTTGGATAGCAGTATTATTGTCTGCAGTGCAACCGGTTTCTTTGTACAGACATTAGGGCTTCCTCTTATGATGATGTTGGGTGTAACCGGACTGTTTAAGAAGGAAAGGAACTTATGTGTTGCGGTAGCACTGGTGAATTTGGTGGTGTCATTGGCGTTGGTGCAATATATCGGTGTAGCCGGTGTTATTATAGGTACGATTCTTTCATATACAATCCAGATGATTATCTGTATAAAACTTCTGGTCAAAGGGTATATGCAAAAAAGTATCGGGGTATTTGTTGGAGATGTCTTGCAGTATGTAGCGTTGACGATTGGTGAATTATTGCTTGTAACACTGTATAAATTACATTTTTATGATTCTCAAAGTATTATAAGTTTTGCATTGTTGATGGCGGTATGTGTAGTGGTGCCGAATGGTGTGAACCTTTTGGTTTATCATAGAAGCTGGCGATTCCAAAGCGTATGGCGTATGATAAAAAACATGGTACAAAAACAGGATGTGACCGAAGGAAAGGAATAAATAAACTGTGGTTGGTGAATTTTCAAAAGAAGAGCAGGCCTTGTTACAATTGCTAAAAAGTGCTTTGCTGGGTGAAAAGTATCGCTTTGAGGAGGATACGGATAAAACGATTCTGATAGAATTGGCAAAGAAGCATGCGGTGATTCCCTTTTTGTATGATGCAGTTGATGAAAAGGAATTACCGGAAGTGTATATGGATATTATTTCATCTGAAAGCAGAAGAACCGTTCTGCAAAGTTACCGGTTATTGTTTTTAACAAAGCAGGTATCGGAACTGTTAGAGAGAAATAACATACCATTTGCCGTTTTAAAAGGGATTGCAACAGCAAGCTTTTATAAAACGCCTGAGTTAAGAAAATCCGGGGATGTGGATTTGTTACTTTTGCGGGAAGAAGACGAAAAGAAAGCAGAGACCCTTTTGTCAGAAGCAGGGTTTATTGTATCTTCGGAGCAGCATGCGAACCATCATACGGTTTTTGTATCACCGGATGGTATTGACGTAGAAGTACACACCATGCTTGCAGAACCTTTCGCATATAAAAAAATCAATATGGCGATGGAAGCACAAATGCCTTTGTGCAGAGAACATGTGATAAAAACCGATAGTATGGGTGTTGAGATACCGGTTTTAGATAAACCTTTTCATGCTTATGAGTTGTTGTTACATATGTTACAGCATTTTGTGTATGCAGGTTTTGGATTAAAATTGCTTTGTGATTGGGTTATCCTATGGAATTATGACTGGTTAGAAGAGGAAAAGCAGCTATATAAGCAATTGGTGGAAGAAAGTGAAATTTCGAAATTTGCAGAAGCGGTCACTGCGGTTTGCAGTAAGTATCTGGGATTAAACAAGGCTAATTATGCGTGGGAATACGAGGATTCCATGGCAGATGTGATGCTTCGTGAAGTATTGGATGCGGAAGATATGGGATGGTCAGCTTCCAGCCGTATGGTTATGATGAGCGGAACCGGGTTATGGGCGTATGTAAAGGAATTTCATCACCAGATGCATTTAAACTTTCCGAAAGCAGGGAAGTGTTTTCTTCTTTGGCCGGTATTATGGGTTATTACCTTGGTACGTTTTTTAAAGAATAATCGTAAAGTAAGGAATACTTCTACCGGAGCAATCTTAAAAGAGGCTGCCAAACGTAGTAAGTTGATGGAAGAGTTAAAGTTATTCCATTAGGTTAGGGGAGTGATTGGTTAAAACGTTTTCAGATTTTCTTTACAAATAAGGAAAAAGATGTTAAACTTTACAAGTAATTATTGTTTTACTTAAGTGGAAGAGGTGGAATTATGAAAAATTATGAAAGACCGTTTATTGTAGTAAATGAAGAATTGGCAGAAGGTGTATATGCAGCCAGTGGAGCAGTGGCAGGCGGAAGTACCACAGGAGGTACTTCAAGCAGTACGAACTGTTTTGGCTTTTCTCCTAATTTACAGGGTTCATCAGATTCCTATTACTACATTGATATGCAGATTACGCATTTGACAGCTAATGGAAGTGACCCTCATGCAAGTACCGGTTTGATTATTACATTTAACTTTAATCAGCCTGTTAAGTACGCCGGCGCACAAAGTTGCAGTCCTGCATCTGTTTCCGGTGATGGTACTTCAACAATCACCATTCAGATTAATACCAATGTGGATGCACAGTTCTGGGGTGGTTATCTGGGACAGGTTAAATTTGAATCTGAAGCAGGCCTTAGCCTGACAGGATCTTCTGTATCCTGTATTCGCTAATTGTATTAACTGCATTGATACAGAGAATATATGGGATGAAGAGTTTGGAAACATTTCATTAGAGATGTTCCCAAACTTTTTTTGTTTAGGGAAAGTGCTTACCATATCCCTTAATCAGGAGAAAAAAGTGTTTTTGGCTAAATTAGTTGGCTAATTAATCAAATGAGATAAAATAAAGAATAAAAAGGTTGTTTGTTTTGACGAATAATAACGTTTTTATGGTTTTGTCAATTGGTAAATAAGATGAAAAACGTTTTTATTTTAAGTTAATTATTTACAAATACAGGCTAAATGTGGTATATTTTAATCAAACATAGTACTAAGGGACCATACTAAGGAGGAAACGATTGATGAAAAAATATGAAAGACCTGTTGTAATGATAAACGAAGAATTAGCAGAAGGAGTGTATGCTGCCAGCGGTGCAGTGTCCGGCGGATCTACTACAGGAGGAAATACAAGCTCCGGCGAAGGTTGCATGACCGGTCTTTGCTATATTAACCAGACTCCTATTTCTAACAGTACCGGTGTTCATTACGCAGTATTTATCCAGCCTTGTCATGATAACAGCTTATATAAGGGCGACGGACATGCTTCTAACGGTGTAACCGTTACCTTAAACTTTAATATGCCTGTAACCTGTGACGGCAGTGGTCACGATATGCAGTGCAACTGTACTGTTGTAAGCGGTAACGGAACCAATACCCTGACCTTATATTTTGACGGAGATATGGGCAATGCCGGAACTGTTTTCTGGGGACAGGTTTATATTCAGGCAAATGATGGTATTGCATTGAACGGATATTCTTTCTCTTGTGACAGAGCATAATAATAAAAAGTACAGTAAAGTGAAAGAAGTTTCATTGTGCAAAATGAGTCTTTGTATCAGACATCTGATACAAGGGCTTATTAAAATTCAACAAAAATGCATAAAATCGTTTACATTTCTGCTCGTTTGTGCTATATTCTAACTGTAAGAGGACGAATTTGTTCATAAGAGGAGGCGGGCATCATGAAAAATTATGTGAAACCCATTGTAACTTTAAACGAAGAAATCGCAGAAGGCGTATATGCAGCAAGTGGTGACTGCTGGAGCATCAGTGTAGCAGAAGTTCAGGAATGGAACGGTTCTGCTAAGATTTTCCAGGTAGCTTTATCCCATAGTACTGCTGTAGAGCATATTTCTTCTGCATCTACCGTAGCATTAACCTTTAACAGCCCTATTACATCTGCAAGTGCACAGGAATTCTCCTGTTCTGTTAGCGGTAACACCGTATATATTACACGTACTTTACTGGCAGATGCATACAAGGAAGGTGATTCCGTAACTTATAAGGTTACTGTTTCTTCTGTTGATGAAGCAACCACCAGAGCACTTGCTGTTACAGGTCAGACCATTTCTTGTACCAAGGTTATTAACGTACAGGGTGGCGGTGCAGACGAAATCTAATTTTTCTGCGGATTTAAGTTACATATTTGTTTATGACAAAGTAATTGAAAAGCAACATTGCCGTTTGGTAATGTTGCTTTTTTCATAGGAAATGTGAAAAACGGCAGAAAGGAAAAGAAACTTATAGGAAAGGATGCTTTATTGACTTAATTACATTTTAAAGTATAATATAACTATACTTTTACTAAGTGTTTGACAAATGATATGATAGGATAAACTTGATGAAAGAAAGAATCGCTTTTTATTTGAAAAGAATCAAAGAAGGCCGTTTGCAGGAAATGTGGTATCAGACCAAATGGATTTACCGGTATGCCAGACGTTATTGGAAAGCAATGATTTTTTATACTTTGCTTGGCATGATGGGAACGGTTGTAGGGCTGTTAACCAGTATGGTTTCTAAAAATTTAATCGATATTATTACCGGACATGAGACCGGCGCATTGCTTCAGACATTTGCAGTTATGATTGGTTTGAATATAGGCACCATGTTAATGAATCAGATTTCCGGTTATGCTTCCAGCTGGGTCAGCATGAAAGTGGATGCGGAGATAAAATCCGATATCTTTGCAAAGATTCTGGTAACGGACTGGGAGTCCTTAACGACTTATCATACAGGGGATTTGTTAACCCGCTGGGGAAGTGATGCAACCACCATTTCTAACGGCGTGTTAAATTATATACCGAACGCTATTATCTATTTCTTCCGTTTTGTCAGTGCTTTTGCAGTGGTGGTTTATTATGACTGGACTTTTGCTGCATTTGCATTTTTAGGAATGCCTGTGAGTTTGATTTTGTCCAAGACATTAATGAAGCGTATGGTAAATAATAATAAACGCAGTGCTGCCATGGGAGCTAAAATGTCCGGATTTAATCAGGAGGCGTTTTCGAATATCCAGACCATTAAGGCCTTTGACTTAATCAGATTGTATGTGGAGAGACTTAAGTCTTTGCAAAAAGAATATATTACCATGAAACTGGATTTTCAAAAGATGTCAATCTGGACGTCTTTGATATTGTCAACAGTAGGAATGCTGGTTTCCTATGCCTCTTACGGTTGGGGAATTTACCGTGTATTCAGCGGAGTCATCAGCTACGGTACCATGACAATGTTTTTAAGCCTGTCCGGTACATT
>JAZNNL010000123.1:0-2975 GCA_045580245.1 Lachnospiraceae bacterium | reverse complement strand
CCTCCAGGGGGTCTTGTGCAATCAATTCTTCAGGTAAATCAAAATAAAAATCTGATGTCTTTAATTCTGACATTATAAACAAGCTCCTTCAACAAATGCCTTGTAACCGCGGTAGGTTTCGTAAATATCCGCTTTGCTGGTTGCTTCCCAGGGTGCATGCATATTTAATACAGCCACACCGCTGTCGATGACATTCATACCGTACAGTGCCAGAATGTATGCGATGGTTCCGCCACCGCCTACATCTACTTTACCAAGCTCTGCGGTCTGGAACTGAATATTTTTCTTTTCAAAAATGCCTCTGATATGTGCCATATACTCTGCATTGGCATCATTGGAGCCGGACTTTCCTCTCGCACCGGTAAATTTGTTAAATACCATGCCCTGTCCTAAGAATGCAGCATTCTTCTTCTCAAATGCAGATGCATAAGAAGGGTCATAACCTGCGCTAACATCGGAAGAAAGCATACAGGAACGGGACAGACATCTTCTGATATTCAGCTCGGAATATTCGCCGGTTAAATTCATTAACTCTGCCAGACTGTTTTCAAAGAATTTGGACTGCATACCGGTTGCACCCACGGAACCGATTTCCTCTTTGTCCACTAAAATGCAGCACATGGTTCTGTCAGTTTTCTTGGTATCTAACATTGCCTTTAAAGAAGTAAATGCACAAACTCTGTCGTCCTGACCGTAAGCCAGAATCATACTTCTGTCAAAGCCTGCTTCTCTTGCTTTGCCTGCAGGTACGATTTCCAGTTCTGCGGAAATAAAGTCTT
Organism: Lachnospiraceae bacterium; assembly: GCA_045580245.1. GTDB lineage: Bacteria > Bacillota > Clostridia > Lachnospirales > Lachnospiraceae > Acetatifactor. The sequence goes on along the minus strand of JAZNNL010000123.1, from coordinate 2,196 downwards.
CTTCTTCAATATCATAAGTCTGTTTCAGAATATCCAGAACACCTGCTTTTACAGCTTCTTTTGCTTTTTCAGACTTCTCGCCTTCTGCGGTTTCTTTGATAATCAGAGGCTTGTTACCTACGATTAAATCCAGCGCTTCGCCTTCAATTACCTTTGCTGCTTTTTTCTCAAGCTGCTCTCCTGCCAGGTGAATCAGCAAATCTGAGATAAAGAATACAGGATCGTCCTCTGCTTCTCCTACGGACACTTCTACGGTAGTACCGTCCTTTTTCACAATCACACCATGAATTGCCAAAGGCAGGGTTACCCACTGGTATTTCTTCACACCACCATAATAATGGGTGTCCAAATAAGCAAAACCGCCATCTTCATACATAGGGTTCTGTTTTACATCAATACGGGGAGAATCGATATGCGCGCCTAAAATATTCATACCTTCTGTAAGAGGCTTACTTCCGATCTGATAGATTGCAATGGATTTATTCATCCATACAGAATATACCTTGTCACCTTTTTTCAGCTGTTTGCCTGCTGCAATAGCCTTTTCCAGCTCCACATATCCTGCATCTTCAATCATATTTACAATAGTATCGATACATTCTCTTTCCGTTTTTCCATTATCCAGAAAAACTCTGTACTCATCAGATATTTTCTCTAATTCTTTCAATTGTTTGTCATTATAGGTTTCCCATAAATTTTTACGTTCCATAATTAGTCCTCTTCTTTCTGCATCCTGCAAATTTAAATTATTCTTTATATACTACTTTCTATTTCACACTGATTAGATTTTACTATAAATTGATATTTAAAACAATACAGATATAATAACAAAATCTTACAATCTGCATCCGGTAACAAATCTTACCTTCAAGCTTTACAACATACATATCCCAAAGCTAAATTAAGGGCCTATCGCAAAATGGTAACATACAAATTGCCTGTTAAAAAGTTTTCTGCCTCAGACCCTTACCGGACGTCGACACTTGTATTTTCCAAGCAACCATTTGCGAAGGAAAATACTTAGTACCGCTACGTCCGGTGTGGAGCGAAAGCAAGTCTGTGAAGAAACTTTTTAACAGGCAACTGTAATTGTTGAATTTTGCAATAGTCCTTATATTTAGCTTCTCAGTTCTGCACCGAACTTCTTGTTCATTTCTTTTAAAATCTTCTTTACGAAACCGTCCACACTTTCTGCGCCGAAAGCCTCATCCTTGGGAGTAAACAGTACGGTAAATGCCATACTCTTCTTATCTTCTCCAATCTGTGCACCCTCGTAAATATCAAACAATTTAATATCTGTTACACATTTGCATGCTGCTTTCATGGTATCTTCGATTTCACCGCAGGTAACCGCTTTATCTACTACGATTGCAAGGTCACGCACCTCTTCTGCGAACTTAGGAAGAGGTTTGAACATAGCCTTTTTACCGTACCACTTGGACAGTACTTCTAAATCCATTTCCATAATAAACATCGGGGTACGCAGGTCACATTCATCTGCGATATCATATGCCAGTTTACCAAAGTAACCCACTTCTTCTCCATCGCACTTAATGCATGCGGTCTGGAAAGGATGTAAGAAGGTGTTGGTGGTATTTTCATAAGTAAAGGTAAGGTGCAATACTTCTGCTACCTTCTCTGCAATGCCCTTCATGGTAAAGAAAGATTCTTCCGTACCAAAAGCGGCAACACAAAGGGTCTGACGCTCATCAGGATACTCGGTAAGCGGTAAATCCTTAGGAATAAACTTCTTTGCAATTTCAAAAAGCCTTCCTTCCAGATTGCCCTTCTTCTGGTTACGTACAACTGCATTAATCATGGATGCTGCCAGTGTAGTACGCATCAGGGACAATTCTTCGCTGATAGGATTCATAATGCGGATTGCATGGCGTTCAGGTGCATCAGCAGGCAATCTTAACAAATCCAAATCGGAAGGTGAGAAGAAGGAATAATGGATACACTCATGGGCGCCAACGCCGCAAAGTGCCTTCTTCATTCGCATTTCAGTCTTCTGTACGGTATTCTCACCACCCATGGTAACCTGTGCACTTGCGAGGAAGGTAGGTACGATATGCTCATAGCCATACATACGAATCACTTCCTCAGCCACATCCTGATAGGTTTCCATATCTTCACGATATGCAGGAATCTGTAAGGTCAGATTGTCGCCATTAATTTTTGGTTCAAAACAAAGAT
>JAZNNL010000122.1:0-16651 GCA_045580245.1 Lachnospiraceae bacterium | reverse complement strand
ACCATCAAAGCGGATGTACGGCTGGGAACGGGTTCGCCGGATACGACCGCATACATTTTTGGCATATATAGTATGTTGCGTCCTGTTTTTGGAAAGAATGTTAAAAACATTCATATTGATTTGGACTTTGAAGAAGCAGTGTATGAAGGTACGGTTTTCTTAAAAGGTAAAATAACCTTATTTACCATTGCATTGCAGGCAATCAGGATACTTTTAGATAAACAAGTACAGATTTTTATAAAGCAGTTAAAAAGGGAGGATTTAAAAAATGGCAGAACAGTTTAACGGAGTAATAGATTCTTTGTTAAAGGGTATGGATACCGTGCTTTCCACAAAAACCGTGGTAGGAGAGGCAACCCAGATTGGAGATACCATCATTTTACCTTTGGTGGACGTATCCTTTGGTGTTGCGGCAGGTGCAGGTGCCAACGGTGAGAAAAAATCTCATAATGGTGCAGGCGGTATGGGTGGTAAAATGACGCCAAGTGCGGTTTTGGTGATTAATAAGAATGGTACAACCCGTCTTGTAAATATTAAGAATCAGGATACCATGACTAAGGTTCTGGACATGATTCCTGAATTGGTAGACCGCTTTAGTAAAAAAGAGGGAGAATTACCGGATACGGAAGCTGTTAACATTGCTTTTCCTGAAAGGAAAGATAATTAAAGGGAAGTATTTCTATTTAATTACAGCGTTGTAAGGAAAAGACACCATTTTATTTGAAAGGCATACCTTAAAATAAGAGAAGCCCGGAGAATAATGATGGAACGGAAGAAACTGGTAGGCCTGCTTGCAATTTTTGTGGCAGTCGGTATGTTGATTATGTTGTTTCTTCACAATGATTTTGTCGGAATCATTATGATTGCATTGCTTATATTTATCGGATATAACTGTATCTGTGAGTAATGATTGTGTGAGGGAGATGGCCTATGGATATAGAAGCTATCCTTGCGGCAGAGAGCGATGACGCCTTAAAGGAAATTAAAACTTTTTTGTTTAAAGAGAATATCCGGCTTAAAAATGAACAGAAAGAGCTTGCGGATTACAAGGAGCGATTGCTGAAAGAGCGTGCACAGTTCAGGATGGAAATGGACATGCTTCAACATAAGGCGGTTATGGAACAAAAGAGAATTAAAGATGATAATATGTTTTTCGAAAAGAAAATGGATATTTTAAAAGAAGGTTACCGGCAGCTGGATGAGGACAAGCGTAGGTTAGAAAAAGAGAAACAGCGCTTTCGTCTGGAAAAGGAGCTCTGGGAAGGGGATAGCAGGGTTTCCGGTATGGGAGATGTGGCAAGTGCTTTGTTCAGAGGTGTCACAAATCCGCTGGCACTTCGTAAAAGATATAAAGATTTGCTAAAAATATTTCATCCGGACAATTTGTGCGGAGATGCAGAACTGGTGCAGATGATTAACAGAGAATATGAAAGAAGAAAAAGGGCAGAATAAGTAATACAAAAAAAGAAACACAAAAAAGACGGTGCAATGAACACCGTCTTTTTAATACGTTTTCTCTTAAAGGATTAAGCTCTTTCTACAGAACCGGACTTTAAGCATCTGGAACATACATGCATTCTCTTGGAACCGCCGTTTACTTTACACTTAACGCTTCTGATGTTGGAATTCCAGATTCTGTTGGATCTTCTATGAGAATGGCTTACGTTGTTACCGAAATGAACGCCTTTACCACAAATATCACATTTAGCCATCTTGACACCTCCTCAAAATGCATTCGCATTAGTCTCTTTTTTCGTGATTTCAATAGCGAGATATGCTCGCAACATTGATATATTAACAGAAATCATTCAGGATTGCAAGTAAAAACTAAAGATTTTTGAATTTTTAAAAATAAAGGTTCCCTTTTTTAAAGAAAACAGTTATAATAGCGATATATATGTGCCACTGTCAGTAATTGGAGACTGGCAAGAAGGAGGTTTTTATGAAAGGTTCTTCTATGACTACCCATATGGGAAACATTACCATTGATAATGATGTTATTGCTCAATATGCGGGAAGTGTTGCGGTAGAATGTTTCGGAATCGTTGGTATGGCAGGGTATTCTGCTAAGGATGGTCTTGCGAAGTTATTAAAAAAAGATAACCTTGCAAGAGGTATTTCCGTTTCCATTCAAAATAATAAATTAATTCTGGATTTTCATGTAATTGTTTCTTACGGTGTCAGCATTCTTGCTGTTTCTGAAAATCTGGTAGACAATGTGAAATACAAGGTAGAGCAGTTTGCCGGTATTGAAATCGAAAAAATCAACATCTTTGTGGAAGGTGTTAGAGTGATTGATTAAGAGGAGGATGTATCGTGGCTTTAAATACCATCGACGCTAAGATGCTTGCAAAGATGTTCTTAGCCGGCGCAAAGAATTTGGAATCTAAAAAAGAGTGGATTAATGAGTTAAATGTATTCCCTGTTCCAGACGGAGACACAGGTACCAATATGACTTTGACCATTATGTCTGCTGCAAAAGAAGTATATACACTGGGTGACGATGTAAATATGGAAGCATTGTGCAAGGCAATATCCAGCGGTTCCCTGCGTGGTGCCAGAGGAAATTCCGGTGTTATTTTGTCCCAGCTGTTACGTGGTTTTACCAGAAGTATCAAAGAATTGGATAGTATCGATATCCCTGCATTGGTAAATGCTTTGGATAAGGCTGTTGAAACGGCATATAAGGCGGTTATGAAGCCCAAAGAGGGTACCATTCTTACTGTGGCAAGAGGTGCAGCTGATAAAGCACGTAAGCTGGCTGACGGCGGTGCTGATGATATGGAAAAATTCATTGGTGATGTGATTGAGCATGCCCGTTACGTGTTAAGCCAGACTCCCGAATTGCTTCCTGTATTAAAGCAGGCAGGGGTTGTGGACTCCGGTGGACAGGGACTTGTGGAAGTACTTGCCGGTGCATATGATGCATATTTGGGTAAAGAAATTGACTATACCATTGATGCTCCTGCAACACCTTCCGTAAATGTAAAGGTAGATGCACAGGCAGAAACGGATATTAAATTTGGTTACTGCACCGAATTTATCATTATGTTAAACAAAACCTTCAATATTAAGCATGAGATGGATTTCAAGGAATTCTTAGAGTCCATCGGCGATTCTATTGTATGTGTTGCGGATGATGATGTAGTGAAAGTGCATGTACACACCAATGATCCCGGTCTGGCAATTCAGAGAGCACTGAAATACGGTCAGTTGTCTAATATGAAGATTGATAACATGCGTTTAGAGCATCAGGAAAAACTGTTTAAAGCGGCTGAAAAGGAAAAAGCTTCCGAAATGACAGCTCCTGTGGCTGAAACACCTGCTATTGAAACACCTGTGGAAAGAAAACCAGCTGGTTTTGTAGCGGTTTCCATTGGTGAGGGTATGAATGAAATCTTCAAGAGCCTGGGTGTGGATTACATTATCGAAGGTGGGCAGACCATGAATCCTTCCACAGCCGATATGTTAGATGCCATTGAAAAGGTAAATGCAGATACGGTTTACATTCTGCCTAACAATAAAAACGTGGTCCTTGCTGCAAATCAGGCGGCAGATTTGGTAGAAGATAAAAAGATTATTGTAATTCCTACCAAAACCGTTCCCCAGGGAATTACTGCGGTGATTAATTATGTTGCAGACCTGTCTCCTGAAGAAAATGCAGATGTAATGGCTGAAGAGATCAAAAAGGTTAAGACCGGTGAAGTGACTTATGCTGTCAGAGATACCCAGATTGATGACAAGGTAATTAACCAGGGCGATTATATGGGTATCGGTGATGCCGGTATTTTAACAGTAGGTATCAATAAAGAAGAAGTTACTTTAGGTATGGTAGATGCCATGATGAGTGATGATTTGGAACTGATCAGCATTTACTACGGCAGCGATGTGACAGAAGAAGAAGCTGAAGGCATCAGGGCAGCCATTGAAGAAAAGTACAGCAGCTGTGATGTTGAGTTACAGTATGGCGGACAGCCTATTTACTATTATGTGATTTCTGCTGAATAATACTTCTGAGTTTGTTATACTTTTGAGTGCTTAGATATTTTTAGTGGTATTTTGGAGAATGTGTATGAATTTACAATCAGATATTACCACCATAAAAGGAGTGGGGGAGAAATCCGCCACTCTTTTTCGTAAATTACATATTGAAAAAGTAAGAGATTTATTGTTCTTTTTTCCCAGGGATTATGAAACCTTTGAAGAACCGGTATGTTTGTCGGATGTTACCGTGGGTGAACTATGTACCATAAAAGCGATGGTATTAGGAACTCCTGTATTAAAACAGGTAAGAAATCTGAAAATTCTTACGGTAACGGTAGGGGATGCATCAGGGAAGATGCAGCTGACTTTTTTTAACATGCCTTTTTTAAGAAATATGTTAAAAAACGGACAGTACTATTTGTTTAGGGGAACGCCGCAGGCGAAAGGCACTTCTTTTATGGTGATGGAGCAACCCCGTATCTATAAAGAGGAGGAGTATAAGCAGTTAACTGCTTTTATTCAGCCCAGATATCCGTTAACAAAAGGTCTTACCAATCAGGCTATTACAAAAGCAGTGAAACAGGTATTGAGCCTTTGTCCCATGCCGGAAGAAATTTTGCCACAAAAACTGGTTTCGCAGGAAAACCTGATGTCTTATAAAGAGGCTTTTTCTGCCATTCATTTTCCGGAAAATAAAGAACAATTGATGAAGGCCCGGGAAAGGCTTGTATTTAATGAATTCTTTTTCTTTTTACTACTGCTTCGGGATGCCAAAGCTGCCACTGTAAAAGAAAAAAATACCACACCTATGGTGGAAACGGCTGAAACAGTACGTTTTATAGAGGCATTGCCGTACCGTTTGACCAAAGCACAGCGAAAGGTCATTGAAGAAATTAAATCAGATATGACCGGCGAAAATGTTATGAGTCGTCTGGTGCAGGGAGATGTTGGCTGCGGTAAGACTATTGTTGCGTTCTGGGCTTTGCTTTTATGTGTTACAAACGGTTATCAGGGGGCTTTAATGGCTCCTACTGAGGTGTTGGCAGTCCAACATTATGAAAATATTAAAGAACTGACCGAAAAATATCATTTACCTTTTAAAACCGTGTTACTGACCGGTTCACAGACCGCTTCTGCAAAGAAAGAGGCCTATGCCGCACTGGCGGACGGCAGTGCGAATCTGGTTATCGGAACCCATGCAGTGATTCAGGACAAGGTACAGTTTACGAATCTGGCATTGGTGGTAACAGACGAACAACATCGTTTTGGTGTCAGACAGAGGGAAAACTTAAAAGCCAAGGGAAAGCATCCCCATGTACTGGTCATGAGTGCTACACCCATTCCCAGAACGCTTGCAATCATTTTATACGGAGATTTGCAGATATCCATAATCGATGAGCTGCCTTCCGGCAGAAAAGTCATTAAAAACTGCGTGGTCGGCACTTCTTACAGACCCAAAGCGTATGAATTCATTGCAAAAGAAGTAAATGCAGGCAGACAGGTCTACTGTATCTGTCCCATGGTGGAAGAAGGGGAAATGGACGAACTGGAAAATGTTGTGGAATACACGGAGAAACTTCGTGCGGCATTACCGGTGCAAATCCGGGTTTCTTATTTACATGGGAAAATGAAACCTGCTGACAAAAACCGAATTATGGATTCCTTTAGTAAAGGAGAAATTGATGTGCTGGTATCCACTACGGTGATTGAAGTAGGGATTAATGTTCCGAATGCCACGGTTATGATGGTGGAAAACGCGGAACGTTTCGGACTTGCACAGTTACATCAGCTGAGAGGCCGTGTTGGCAGAGGGGAGCATCAAAGCTACTGTATTTTTATTAATACCAAAGAGAATAAAGAGACCAAAGAAAGACTGGAAATACTAAACCGTTCCAATGACGGCTTCTTTATTGCAAGTGAAGATTTAAGACTGCGGGGTCCCGGCGATTTGTTTGGTGTCAGACAAAGCGGTGATTTGGCTTTTAAACTGGGTGATATTTACACGGATGCCGGTATATTGAAAAAAGCTTCGGAATGTGTGGAAAACTGGTCCGGGAAACTGAAAGAAGACGGAAGTTTGGATATGTATATCAACCAGGCAGAAATTGGTTTGTTAGAACGTGTTGACTTTACCACTATTTAAGGGTAAAATGACGATAGCTTTTTTGACACAATTTTGTTTATTTGTTTAAAAGGGAGGAATTATGTCACGTATAGCTGTTATTACAGATTCCAATAGCGGAATCACACAATCACAGGCAAAAGAACTGGGAATTCATGTTATACCCATGCCGTTTATGATTCAGGAGGAAACTTTTTTTGAAGATATCAATCTGACACAGGAAGAATTCTATACCCGATTGACAGAAGGTGCTGACATTTCTACCAGTCAACCATCTCCTGAGGCGGTTATGAGTCTTTGGACGGAAGTATTAAAAGAATATGATGAAATCGTGCACATTCCCATGAGCAGCGGACTTTCCGGTTCCTGTCAAAGTGCCATGATGTTATCTCAGGAGCCTGAATTTGAGGGCAAAGTACATGTAGTTAACAACCAGAGAATTTCCGTTACCCAGAGACAGTCCGTTATGGATGCCATGAAAATGGCTGAATCAGGGAAGAGTGGGGCTGAAATAAAAGATTATCTGGAAGAGGATAAGTTTAACAGCAGTATCTATATTATGCTGGATACGCTTTATTATTTAAAAAAAGGCGGACGTATCACCCCTGCGGCGGCAGCACTGGGCACTTTGCTTCGGTTAAAGCCGGTATTGCAGATTCAGGGTGAAAAACTGGACGCTTTTGCAAAAGCAAGAACCTCCGGACAGGGTAAGTCAGTTATGATAAATGCTCTTAAGAATGATATTGAAAACCGTTTTGGCGGCAATAATGATACCATATGGTTCCAGATGGCGTATACCGGTGATAAAGCAGCTGCACAGGCGTTTCAGGCAGAGGTACAGGAAGCCTTTCCCGGATGTGAAATCTGGATGGACCCTTTATCCTTAAGTGTAGCCTGTCATATAGGTCCCGGGGCTTTGGCGGTGGCTTGTTGTAAAAAGGGTGACATTTGGCTCTAAACCTTTTGAAATACAATAAAAATAACGTAAAATCCACAAGAAATAGTATAAAAATCTTTGCACACATACTAAATGTATGATATACTTAAAGGGTGTGCAAAGATTTTTTTGTATGCAGGAAATTCCTTTAAAGGAGTAGGAGTAATGGCGAAGACTAATAACTATGATGCGTCAAGTATTACCGTCTTAGAAGGACTGGAGGCAGTCAGAAAAAGACCCGGTATGTATATCGGTAGTGTTTCCACTAAGGGCTTAAACCACCTGATTTATGAAATTGTGGATAATGCAGTGGATGAACATCTTGCAGGATATTGTGATTTAATCAAGGTAATTCTGGAAGCTGACGGTTCCGCAACGATAGAAGATAACGGACGTGGTATCCCTGTCGGAATGCACGAAAAAGGTATCAGTGCAGAGAGACTGGTATTTACCACGCTTCATGCAGGCGGCAAGTTTGACAATTCTGCGTATAAAACCAGTGGTGGTTTACATGGTGTAGGTTCTTCTGTTGTAAATGCCCTTTCCAATAGATTGACTGTGCGGGTCAAAAATGGCGGACAGATTTACGAGGATAAATATGAGAGAGGTATCCCGGTTATAGAGCTGATTGACGGTCTTTTGCCTGTTGTGGGTAAAACAAAAGAAACAGGTACCATTATTAATTTCCTGCCCGATGATACTATTTTTGATAAAACCCGTTTTAAAGAAGAGGAAGTAAAGAGCCGTCTTCATGAAACAGCATATTTGAATCCCAAGCTTACGATTCAGTTTGAAGACCGTAGGAAAGAAGTAATTGAACAGATAGAGTTTCATGAACCGGAAGGTATTATCGGTTTTATCAAAGATTTAAATAAATCCATGGATACCGTCCATGATGTGGTATATTTTACCGGAGAAAGCGAAGGCATTACCGTGGAAATGGCTTTCCAGTACATTAATGAGTTCCACGAAAATGTTTTGGGCTTCTGTAATAATATTTACAATGCGGAAGGCGGAACCCATTTAACCGGCTTTAAGAGTGCTTTTACCAATATTATAAATACATATGCCAGAGAACTGGGGATTTTAAAAGAAAAAGATGTGAACTTTACCGGTGCTGATGTACGTAACGGTATGACAGCGGTAGTTTCCATCAAACACCCTGACCCCAGATTCGAAGGCCAGACCAAAACCAAACTGGATAACCAGGATGCAGCCAAAGTGGTCAGTAAAGTAACCGGTGATGAAGTAATCCGTTTCTTTGACCGAAACTTGGAAACCTTAAAAAATGTCATTTCCTGTGCAGAAAAAGCTGCTAAAATCCGTAAGACAGAAGAAAGAGCCAAAACCAATATGCTTACCAAGCAGAAATTCTCTTTCGACTCTAACGGAAAGCTTGCAAACTGTGAATCTAAAGATGCCTCTAAATGTGAAATATTTATTGTAGAAGGTGATTCTGCGGGCGGTAGTGCCAAAATGGCAAGAAACCGTATGTACCAGGCGATTTTACCGATCCGCGGTAAGATTTTGAATGTAGAAAAAGCCAGTATCGACAAAGTTCTTGCCAATGCGGAAATCAAAACCATGATTAATGCATTTGGATGTGGATTTTCAGAAGGGTACGGTAACGACTTTGATATCAGCAAACTGCGTTATGATAAAATCATTATTATGACCGATGCGGACGTGGACGGTGCCCACATCAGTACTTTGCTTTTGACATTGTTTTATCGTTTTATGCCGGAACTGATTTATGAAGGACATGTATATCAGGCAATGCCTCCTTTGTACAAGGCAATGCCTTCAAAAGGCGAAGAAGAGTATCTTTATGATGATAAAGCCTTAGAAAAATACAGAAAGACCCATAAAGGACCCTTTACCCTGCAGCGCTACAAAGGTCTTGGTGAAATGGATGCGTCCCAGCTTTGGGAAACTACGTTAGACCCGGAAACCAGACTCTTAAAACGGATTGAAATAGAAGATGCCCGTATGGCTTCCGAGATTACCAGTATGTTAATGGGTACCGAAGTGCCGCCCAGAAGAGCGTTTGTACATGAACATGCACATGATGCGGAACTGGATATATAGGAGATTGCGAAAATGAACATGGACGATAACAGAATTATAAGAACAGAATATTCTGACCTGATGCAGAAGTCCTTTATCGATTATGCCATGAGCGTTATCGTAGCCCGTGCATTACCGGATGTAAGGGATGGGTTAAAACCGGTGCAGAGGCGTACACTGTACGATATGTATGAACTGGGTATCCGTTACGATAAGCCTCACAGAAAGAGTGCCCGTATTGTCGGGGATACCATGGGTAAGTATCATCCTCACGGTGACAGCTCTATCTATGAAGCACTGGTGGTGATGGCACAGGATTTCAAAAAGGGACTTCCTTTGATAGACGGGCACGGAAACTTCGGCAATATCGAAGGGGACGGCGCCGCAGCCATGCGTTATACCGAAGCCAGATTACAAAAGATTACCCAGGAAAACTTCCTTGCGGATTTAGATAAAAATGTAGTGGATTTTATACCTAATTTTGATGAAACCGAAAAGGAACCCTCTGTCCTGCCGGTTAAAATTCCCAATCTTCTGATAAACGGTTCCGAAGGTATTGCGGTAGGTATGGCTACCAGTATTCCGCCCCATAACCTGGCAGAAGTGATTGATGCCACCAAGGCATACATGAAGGATGAAAATATTTCCACCAGAGAACTGATGCGGTATATAAAAGGACCGGATTTTCCCACAGGCGGTATTGTAATTAATCAGGATGATTTGCTTGAGATTTACGAAACCGGTATGGGTAAAATTAAAATCCGCGGTAAGGTGGAAGTGGAAAAAGCCAAAGGCGGTAAGTTGAATCTTGTGATTACCGAGATTCCTTATACCATGATAGGTGCCAATATCGCTAAGTTTTTATCCGATGTGGCTGCTCTTTCCGAAACTAAGAAAACCACCGATATTATTGATATATCCAACCAGTCTTCCAAAGAAGGTATCCGTATCGTCATCGAGTTGCGCAAAGATACGGATGTAGAGAATTTCACCAATATGCTCTACAAAAAGACCCGCTTAGAGGATACCTTCGGGGTGAATATGCTTGCCATTTGCGATGGCCGTCCCGAAACCATGGGCTTAAAGCAGATTTTAAAAGCCAATGTGGACTTCCAGTTTGAAATTGCTACCCGTAAGTATACCACTCTGTTAGAGAAGGAACTGGAACGGAAAGAAATTCAGGAAGGACTGATTAAAGCCTGCAACGTCATTGATTTGATTATAGAGATTTTACGTGGTTCCAAGGACCGTGCCATGGCAAAAGCCTGTTTGGTGGAAGGTAAAATTGACGGTATCCGCTTTAAATCCAAAGAATCCAAAATCATGGCAACCCAGCTTCAGTTTACGGAAAAGCAGGCCAATGCCATTCTGGAAATGCGTTTGTATAAGTTAATCGGTCTGGAAATTGAAGCCCTGATTAACGAGCATGAAGAAACCATGGCAAATATCTACCGCTATGAAGATATTTTAGCCAGAAAAGATTCTATGGCACAGGTTATCATAAATGAACTGGATGCAGTAAAGAAAGAATATGCACGTGCCCGCAGAACCGTTATTGAAAATGCCGCAGAAGCCGTTTACGAGGAAAAGAAGATGGAAGAAATGGAAGTGATGTTCTTAATGGACCGCTTCGGCTATGCAAAAACCATCGACCTTGTTACCTACGAGAGAAACAAAGAAGCTGCGGATGCGGAAAATAAATATATTGTCAAATGTAAAAATACGGGTAAAATTTGTCTTTTTACCAATCTGGGACAGTTACATACTATTAAAGTAACGGATTTGCCTTTCGGAAAGTTCAGAGATAAAGGCACACCCATCGACAATGTAAGTAATTACAGTACCGATAAAGAAGAAATCCTATGTGTGGCAAGCCAGACGGAGTTAAATCTTTACCGCATTTTATTTGTAACCGGACAGGCTATGGTAAAAGTTGTTGACGGTGGTGAGTTTGATGTCAGCAAAAAACTGGTTGCAGCCACAAAATTAAATGAAGATGATGAACTGGTCAGCGTTGCCATTTTAAATGAACAGCGAAATATTGTATTGCAGTCCAAAGAAGGATATTTCCTGCGTTTTCCGATTGAAGAAATTCCCGAAAAGAAAAAGGGTGCCATCGGTGTAAGAGGTATGAAATTAGGTGACAAGGATACCATAGAAGCTGTATACTATACTCGTAACGCAGTAGAGACCACCATTAAATACAAAAATAAAAACCTTGTATTAAACAGTTTGAAACCCGGTAAAAGGGATTCCAAAGGAACCAAGGTCAGAACATAAGTGTGAAAGGAAATACCATATACCCGGTTTCGGAACTCTTAGCCGCCATGCGGCAGAAGGTGAGGAAATTTATGAGAGTTATTGCAGGAACAGCGCGCAGTTTACCGTTAAAATGTCCGGAAGGACTGGATACCAGACCAACCACAGACCGTATTAAAGAAACCCTGTTTAATATGTTACAGCCTTATACACAGGGAAGTGTATTTGTAGACTGTTTCAGCGGAAGCGGAGGTATCGGGATTGAAGCCTTAAGCCGTGGCGCAAAAAAAGCCTATTTTATTGAAAATGCTTCACCGGCTTTAAAGTGTATTCAGGAAAATTTGTTGTTTACCCGTTTTGTGGACCGCTCTGTGATATTGAAACAGGATGCAGTCAGCGCCTTAAACAGTATTTTTGAAAAAGAAATTGATGTATTCTTTATGGACCCGCCCTATGAAAGCGGCTTGGAAAGACAGGTTCTTGCAGCATTAAAGGAACACCGCTATATTACGGAGGATACCCTGATTATTGTGGAATCTTTACTGGATACGGACTTTTCTTTTGCCAAAGATTTAGGTTATACCATTGAAAAAGAGAAAAAATACAAAACCAATAAGCATGTATTTTTGCGGATTGCGAGGTAATTATGAAAAAAGCAGTGTATCCCGGCAGTTTTGACCCTGTAACATACGGGCATTTGGATATTATTAAAAGGGCGGCAGCTATATTTGATGAATTAACTGTCAGTGTTCTGAATAATAAAGAAAAGAAACCGTTGTTTTCGGTAGAAGAACGTGTTAAGATATTAAAAGAAGCTACAAAGGAGTTACCCAATGTTAAGGTTGATTCCTTTAGCGGTCTGTTAATTGATTATACCAAAAAGAACGATATTCCTGTGGTAATCCGTGGATTACGTGCGGTTACGGATTTTGAGTATGAATTACAGATTGCCCAGACTAACCGTGCATTGTCTAAAGGACAACTGGATACGATGTTCTTTACTACCAGTTTGGAATATGCCTATTTGAGTTCCTCCAGTGTAAAGGAAATCGCAAGCTTTGGCGGAGATGTATCCATGTGTGTACCGGACTTTGTGGCAGAGCAGGTATATGAAAAGTATGGCGTGAAACGCGACGAATAATAAATGATTAGATACAAGGAGAGTTATACATGAGCAGCCGTATTGAACAGTTAATTGATGAAATTGAAGAATTTATAGACAACTGTAAGCCACAGCCTTTTTCCAGTACCAAAATTATTGTAAATAAGGATGAAATGGATGAACTTCTGCGTGAATTGCGCATGAAAACTCCTGATGAAATTAAACGTTATCAGAAGATTATCAGCAATAAGGAAGCAATCTTAAATGATGCACGTGCAAAAGCAGAAGCGTTAATTAATGAAGCTACTATTCAGACCAATCAACTGATTAATGAACATGAAATTATGCAACAGGCTTATGCACAGGCTAATGAAGTTGTAACCATGGCTACCAGACAGGCACAGGAAATTCTGGACAATGCCACAATGGAAGCAAATGCAGTCCGTATGTCTGCCATGCAGTATATGGATGATATGCTGGCAAATCTGGAAAATGTCATTGCCTCTTCCGTGCAGACGGCAAGAACGGATTATGATACTTTAATCGGTAATCTGAACCATTATCATGAAATTGTTCAGTCCAACAGAGCAGAGTTAAATTCTCCGGAGGACGAGTTGGTTGAAGTGGACTTAAATGAAGCACAGGAAGGTATTGATGTGATGTAATCAATACATAGAAAGCACCGGTTTCCGGAGAACGTTTTGTTACCGGAAACCGTTTTTATTTCAGGATTATATAATAGTGGATATGTGTGTCGAATACTGTCTGATACGCACTTTCGTTCCATGTAAACGTAACGGCACATAAGGCTGCATAATACGCAGCCTAAATGCCGACGTTTACAAAGGGTATCAGACAGTATTCGACACACTTAGATGACATATAATTTCTGAAACAAAAGCGATTTCCGACGGAGGTCTCTAGTATGATATTTAGTATTTTATGTGATAAAGGATATTTGTTACGCAAATGGAACTATTTTATTTTGTCAATGTTTGTATTATTCATGATTACAGGCTTCTTCTTTGTCACGCCCTTGCAAGTTTGGGCGGAAGGGTTTCGGTACAGCCAGGATACGGATGGAGAGCTTGTGATTGTGATTGACCCGGGGCATGGTGGCAGTAACTTGGGCGCAGATTACAACGGGTTTCTGGAAAAAGAAATGAATATGACCGTAGCCTGTGCCATGTATGAGGAACTTTCCAAGTACGAAGATATAACGGTGTATATGACCCATACGGATGCGGAAACGGATATGACCATTCAGGCGAGAGCGGATTTTGCTGCTTCTGTTAATGCGGATTTTGTGTTTTGTCTGCATTTTAATATGTCACCGGACAATAAGCTTTTTGGTTCGGAAGTGTGGATTTCTGCTTTTGGAGAAGAGAACAGAGAAGGATACCGTTTCAGTTGCGTGCAGATGGAAACCATGGAAGAAATGGGACTTTTTATCCGTGGCGTCAAAACCCGTTTCAACGACAGGGGAACGGATTATTACGGTATTTTAAGATATTGTGAGGAATATGACATTCCGGCAGCACTGATTGAACATTGTCATATTGACCATTCGGCTGACGTGGGATTTTGTGATACACAGGAGGATTTGATTGCTTTTGGTATTGCGGATGCAACCTCGGTGGCAAAGTATTTTGGCCTTTCCAGCGAAGAGTTGGGCGTGGATTACAGCGATTACGAACTGGTTTCATTAAATCCGGGAAGCCTTTATGTGCAGGCGGATACCACGGACCCGGATATCTGCATGATTGAAAAGAAGAATGTAAATACGGATACAAACACTGTTTCCATAACGGTAACGGCCATGGATTATGATTCCCCCATGCTTTATTATTCCTACAGTATGGACGGAGGATTAACCTATACGCCTTATATTGCGTGGCCGCAAACGGATGTTATGGAAGGATACAGTCCTGATACCTTTTCCTTTGAAATAGAGGTTCCCGGGGGGATTAGTCCCCGGATTATGGTACGTGCCATCAACCAATATGACCGGTTTTTGGAAAGTAATCTGTTAGAAGGCTTTCCTGTGTTTACGGAAACGCCGGAAGTAACGCCTGCTTTGGAAGATACGGTTCAGGCCGACAGTAATTCTGTCGTAGAAGATTTTCCCTATGATGATATCCCTTCTGATGTAAACGGTGGATTTAAAGCACCGGAAAGAGAAACAGAAGAAAAAGAGGGTGTTTCTTTTTCAAGTTTTATTAAACTTAGCATCATTATAGTAGTATTGGTTTTAATGGCGATACTTATCATGAATGCAGTTAATTCCTATCAGCGAAGTCAGAGAAGGAAAAGACGCAGAAAGAAATAATAAGCTGCGGTCAGTACAGCTTGCAGCATTTTATGAATGAAATAGGTCTTTAGAGATAAATCCGTGTTTTGGATCATACTCTTTGTCTGTAACAGACAGGAAAGTCCGCCTAAGTGTAGTAATGTCAAACTGCAAAGAGGGGCATCACTTCCCATGCGCTTAATACCGCCTGTAATTTCCAAAAGACAATTTAGTATATTGGATATAAGCATGTTTTCGTCAGCGGACATACAGCTGAAAATCCAAAACGGAAAGAGATTTAACAGGTTGCAGAGTATCATATATGCCCCCAATGTGGTAATACCGTGGATGCCGGAATCTATTGCGGACTCAAGGCTTTGGGTAAATGATTCCCCGGATTCTTTTTCTGGCAATGCAGTTTTATCATTTTTTACGAAAGGGGATTCTTTGGGCAATAAAAACCCGGATATACGGACAAAGAGGCCGTAGAGCAGTGGTATCCCATACATACCAAAAAGAAATATGGGTAACAGTTCTTTTTGGGTACAACCGGTTACGGGAAGCACAAATCCCATAAAGTATACCGGGCCGATATTGTTACAAAAAGAGAGTAACAGGGATGCTTCCCGCTTTGATATTTTTTCTGTTTTATAGAGTTCTCCGATGGTACGGGCTCCCATGGGAAATCCACATAAAAATCCTAAAAACAGGCAGTATACCGCATCTTTGCCGATTCCGTAGAGCCTGCCAAACAGAGGGTATATACAGCGGACAAAAGAACCGGTAAGATTTTGGCGGATTAAGATGGTAGAGAGTATCATAAAAGGAAATAAGGTAGGTACCATACGCTCAAACCAAAGGGTGAGGCCTGCTGCCGCATAGGAAAAACTGACTTGCGGATAAATCAATATCAATAAAAATAATGAAATAAATAATATAGTGAGAATTGATTTTTTTAAAAGAAGTCCCATTCATAAATCCTTTTTGTGGTTTTGATTTAATTTATGAGTGGCTGTACTAAAAAATGATTTTAAAGTGAACTGAGGTAGATTGGATGAAAGGTTTTATTTACGAGAGAAAGGTAGCTTATTACGAAACAGACCAGATGGGGATTGTACACCATTCCAATTACATCCGCTGGATGGAAGAGGCCAGGCTTGCATTGCTGGATGCACAGTCTTTATCCTATGCAGAGATGGAGCAAATGGGGTTATTGATTCCCGTGCTTAACGTATCCTGTAATTATAAATTACCGTTCCGATACGGAGAAACCTTTAAAATTCAGGTTTATCCCAAGTTTTTTAATGGTGTGAAATGTGTCTTCGGCTATAATATGTATGGGGAAGACGGTACCCTTCGGAATACGGCGGAATCCGCTCATTGTTTTACGGATGTAAATATCAAACCGGTAATGTTGAAAAAATCTCATCCCGGGATTTATGAACCCTTAAAGAAATGGGCAGATGAGAATAAGGTGGAAGAATAAGTATGATGCGTTTGGATAAGTTTTTGTGTGAAACCGGTGCAGGAAGCCGCAGTGAAGTAAAACAACTCTTAAAAAAGGGATTGGTTACGCTAAACGGAGTTATTGAAAAAACGGCTGACAAAAAAATTGATGAAACAAAAGATGTGATTACTTTGCGTGGGCAGGTTTTATCTTTTGCAAAGTGTCACTATTATATCCTTCATAAACCGGCAGGTGTCATTACGGCAACGGAGGATAACAGACAGGATACCGTAATGTCTCTGTTAAAAGATGTAAAAGATGTATCCTTGTCCAAATTATTTCCTGTAGGGAGACTGGATAAAGATACAGAGGGTCTTTTATTGATTACAGATGACGGAGAATTGTCCCACAGACTCTTATCACCCAAAAAACATGTAGAAAAG
>JAZNNL010000121.1:0-16247 GCA_045580245.1 Lachnospiraceae bacterium | reverse complement strand
TCTGCAGTTTGTACCCTATGAGTTGCAGGAGAGTTTTACCTCTGCACAGTTTGCAAAGGCAGCCCATATCAGAAAGCCGTTAGCCCAGACCGTGTTAAATATATTGACTTATGTGGAATGTGTGGAGCGTGTGGGAAAAGAAGGCAACAGTTACTTGTACAAGGTGAAAGAGTGGTAGAATTCATAAAACCTTAAGAAAAAGCCCTAAAAAAGTTAATAGTTCCTAAAGAAAAAACACAACAGGTATTGTCTATACTAAAGGCAATACCTGTTTTTGAGAGGAACTGTTATGAACAGAAAAAAACCATTTTGGAAAAAAATACTGATAACGGCATGGATTGTGCTATTGCTGGTAGAGGCAGTACAACTGTTAGGGAGAAAAGAGGTACCCACATATGCCGGTGAAGGAACACAGATGGAGGCATTGCTTGTCGCACTGGAAAATAACCCCGAGATAAAAGAATTTGTGGAAGGATATCCCCAGGCAGAACCCATTGCCACAGGTGGATTTACCCGGGAGGAATTGGAAGCAGACTTTCCGTTACTGTTACAATGGGACAAGCGTTGGGGATATGTGCCCTATGGAAAAAACAATATCGGTATAGCCGGTTGCGGTCCTACCTGTCTTTCTATGGTGGTGCTGGCGCTGACAGGAAATGAAGAAGCGACGCCGGATGCTATTGCAGCGTATAGTCTGGAAAACGGTTATTACGTGAACGGAGAGGGGACGTCCTGGTCCTTAATGACAGAAGGCGCAGAGGATTTTAATTTGCAGGCATGGGAAGTTTCTTTGGATGAAAGAACGATGAAAGAGTATCTGGACAGAGGAAATCCTATTATATGCGCCATGCGAAAAGGAGATTTTACTACTTCAGGACACTTTATAGTCATTTATGGATATAATGAAGAAGGATTTTGGGTCAATGATCCCAACAGTGTTATCCGAAGTGAAAAACAATGGGATTTTGATACTTTAAAAATACAAATCAGAAATATGTGGGCATATGATTGTATCTGATAGGCACATTACAGTGTACAGACAGGATACAGGAAAGTTGTTGACTTCTAATTCGAGTTAGATTATACTAACTAGTATAATTGAAAATCAATATCAGTAGGAGTAATACATATAAAGAATACGTTCTATTGTTTTATGAAAAGGAGACAACGACATGGTTACAAATAGACAAACAAACTGTGAAACCGGAGAAATGCATGCCGGCTGCATAAACGGAGGAATGCAGAGAGAAATGATTTTATCACGCTTAAAGGAGCGTGGATGCAGAATTACAAAGCAGCGTTTACAGTTAATTGATGTGATACTGGAAAATGAATGCTCCAGTTGTAAGGAAATTTTTTACAAAGCTTTAGAAAAGGACAGTAAGTTGGGAACAGCGACCGTATACCGTATGGTAAATCTTTTAGAGGACATCGGCGCCATCAGTCGTAAAAACATGTACAAGGTGGCATACCCGGAAAACTGTACAAGAGAAAATGCGGCAACGGTTTTCTTTGCAGACGGAACCCAAGTGGATTTGTCTGCAAAGAATTGGAACCGGATTGTATTGGAAGGTCTAAAGTCCTGTGGTTATCTGGATGAAAAAGTGTTTTTATCCTTAGCCGTTTTGCCTTGTGAATGTGATGGAACAGGTTGTAAGTAAATGATTATTTTGCAGCATGCTTCGCTTTTTTCATCATAAGGACTGCCATCACAATGGCACATACTAAAAAGGCACAGCCACCCAAGATACCGGTGGGGGCGGGACCAATAAACGGATTTACGGAAGTACCATCTGTAAAAATCAGACCTGCTGCCGCAAAACCGTTTACACTTCCGTGGGCAAATACTGCAGGCAGGCAACTGCCGGTTTTGATGGTGATATAGGAAAAAATCACACCAAGGGTAATACAGAACAGGCACATGGCTAAAATACCGGTGAAAGGATATCCTTTATAACCGGTACCGTAATTATGACCGATAGCCGTCAGAGGTGCATGCCAAAGCCCCCAAATAATGCCATTTACCAGCAGTAAGAGAGGCATCGGCAGTTTTTTCTGCATTTTAGGAAGCAAATAGCCTCTCCAGCCCCATTCTTCACCGAAACAGGTAAAGGCATTTAATAAAGGTGCCAGTAATATGCCGGTCACAAGCTGTGAAATAACGGAAATCCATAGTAATTCTTTCGTAGGTTCTACACCGGATGCTGCTATTGCAGCTGCCATATATCCCATGTCCGAATCAAATTTATCCGGAAATACCAAAAAATATACGATGGCACCGAGTACGGTCAAAATAACGGGACCAAACCATCCAAAGAGAAAATAGGGAATGGAACGCTTCCAGTTATTAGGTACGATATAAGCATTCCGAAACCCTTCTTTGGTAAGCAGTCTGGTGAGTAATACACCGATTGCAGGAATAAACATGGTAAAGGAAATCAGTAATTGTCCCAAAGTCTGCATTCCGATGGAGATACTTTTTACAAAAGGATAAATTAATACAAAATCCACCAGATAAGTAATGCCAAAGGTGATAATCAGGTACAGTATCAGGCGTTTCGTTGTTTGGTTTTTTGTTTGGATATTTGTTGCATCCATAGAAACGTCCTCCTTAAGTAAGAATCTTAACTGCGGTACCGTAAGCGATGACTTCCGCAGCACCGGACATAACGGAAGAAGTACCGTAGCGTACGTTAATGATAGCATCGGCACCCAGTTCGGTGGCTTCGTCCACCATGCGCTTAACTGCAATCTGACGTGCCTCATTTAACATCTGGGTATATCCTACCAGTTCACCACCCACAAGGGTTTTCATAGCAGCCATAAAATCCCTGCCCACATTTTTTGTGTGTACAACGGTACCCTTTACGATACCTAAATCCTCAATTTCTTTTCCGGGAATATAATCAATATTTAGAAGCTTCATCTAATTCTCCTCCTTCAATTTCTTTAAATCTTTCTCTTAATGCCAGAATAGTACCTGTAATTCCTATAAGCGATATGCCGCCAAATAAGATAATGACACCTGCCGGCACAGGGTCACCTGCAATGGCAGAAGCCCATAAAATCAGTATAATGGGAAGTGACATAATCAGAATAGCAGTTATGGCAGCAATCAGGGCATTTTTTCGTTTTTGTTTTTTGTCTTTTTTATGGATATCCATAAATCGGGTACCTCCTTCTTCCATATTTTCCATGTCAGATAGAAGTGATTCCACGGGCAGGGTATCCAGAGTGGCGTTATTAACCAGAATATTTTGGCAAAATCCTTGTACGCTTTCCAGATTTTTGCGTTCTCTCTCCAACGTAATCAGATGCCGTTTCAGGCAGTCGTCCAATGTCAGATAACGGGATTGCAACCGTTTAATGTCTTCAATGGGGATACCCAGTTTGCGGAGTAACTTAATCTGACGAAGTGTTTCTACATCCTCTTTAGAGTAGTCACGATATCCGTTTGTACTGTTGCGGGAGGGGTGTAACAATCCCTGCTCTTCATAAAAACGGATATTCTTTTTCGTAATGCCTATTACTTGTTCTACCTCGTTTATTTTCAATCGTTTTCCTCCTCTCATGGGTATAGCCTATACCTTCCATAAGGTGGAAGGTCAATACTTATTTAAAAAATTTTATAAATTTTGTTTTGTACCTTTAGTTTAGTAGAAAAAAGGTGTAAAGTAAAGGAAAGCCTGTGGAATGCGTCGCAGGATGCGGAAAGGAGAATATATGGTAGTCTATAAAATAACCCCAAGTGAAGAACTGTATCAGGTTATGGCAAAGATTTATATGCGGGAAGCGAAAGGATTCAAAAGGAGAAAGATGAAATTGTTATTTTTGTGTATGGTGAGTCTGTATTTGATTGTTCTTTCCATTTTCAATATAATGTTAAATCCAACGGAAATGACAAGGTATGCGTTTATGGCAATCGGCATATTTACGCTGCTTTACGGAGTATGGTTTTATTTTGTGGGTGCGAAAAAGCAGGTACTGGCGGCAATAAAAAAGGCCGGCCGTTCCACAGAACATCTGGAAAGAACCGTAACCTTTGACGAAGATATTCACATACAAACCGACCGGACGGACAGCCACTTTTCATGGGATATGATAGAACAGTGGGGAGAGATAGAGCAGTATCTTTATCTGCAATACAACAATTCCATCCTCCCGCTGGATACCACTAAAATGGCTACGGAAGACGTGAATTGGTTGAAAGAAAAACTGGGTTCCCTAAATAAGAATGAAACGCAGGAAAAAGGTTCTATAAGATAAAATAGTCAAAACGTTATTCTTCAGGAACGGATCACATAAGGGAAAACCTCAATATCCGTAACTCCCATCTCTTTCAATTTTTCTACGGAAGTCTGCACATGGGCTTCTGTATTATAATCAGGAATTACCGGCACCCGGACATGAATGTGTTCGGGTGCTTTATTTTGGATTAAGATTTCCAGATTGGAAAGCATCCTGTCTAGGGGCATACCTGTATAAGATTCATAAATAGCAGGGTCTAAATCCTTGATATCCACGATAAAATCATCCACCACATCCAAAATTTTAATCAGATTTCTTTTGGGCACATTTAAAGAAGTTTCTACCGTGAGATTCCAGTCGGGACCGCATACCTCCCTGAAAGAACGGATGAATTCTGCATGCAAAAGGGACTCCCCACCGCCGAAAGTAATACCGCCTCCGGTGGCAAGAAAGTATAAGTTGTCAATTTTTACTTTTTCATAGAGTTCTGATGCCGTATAAACGCGGCATTTATCCAGAGTATCAGGATTCCAGGCATGAGGATTTAAACAATATTTGCAGGCAAGGGGGCATCCGTAGCCGCCAACCAAAGTGGTTACACCCTTGCCATCGGTTGTTAAGCGGTGCCTGTCTATAGCAAATACAGGTAAAACAGGAGTCGGTCTGTCCATATCAAATTCTCCGTTATGATTGAAATGGTCTATTTCTATTGGGTTGTTGCGGAAGTAAATACTCTGAACCAGCTAATTGGTTGCTTCCGGGTCTTCGTACTCGATGCCGCCTTCATACAGATTGTCCCAATCCGGATTATATTCGATGTCACCTGCTAACATGGTTTCTTCTGTATCAACAGGGCAGGTTTCTTCCGGTATGTACTCAATATCCCCGTCCAGAGGTTCCTCAGTTTCCGCCGGCATGGCTATATCCCCATCCAATTCCTCCGGTGCTGCCATGGCGCCGGCAATTTGTTCCTCTCTTGTCAGGTCTTTTAGGAAATGTACAGCTTCATCAATGGGTGCACAGGCAGTCAGTGTGGTACATGCTCCTACGGAAATGCCTGCAATGGCAACTGCTTTTCCAAGGCTTGTGCGGACAGCCAGTTCACGTTCCAAATATTTTAATTCCGCCTCACATTTGGGGCAGGTTCCTTTACAGTCCCCTTGATAGGTACACTGGGACACTACGTAAGGAATGTCGTTGGCATCCGCTATCTGCTTGCGGATTTCCTTTAATGCTTTACATTTTGCTTTCCCCTTTTTCATAAAATCATCCTCTCTTACATGAAGTTTTCTATTTAAGATAGATACGTACAGACAAGTGGTCTTTATGGAAAAAATTTATGTTCATATACAAAAAATACCATATGTTGAAATAAATAGATAGTCTTGTAAGAAGTTTTGGTATGGTTGGGAATTAAAATATGATAATATATTTACATAGTGTTACGAAGCGTAACATAGGTGTTACAGTTCGTTCCTTGTTTTTGCGATATGATATACGTATGATGAGGCTATCATAACACAAGGAGGTAAGCAACATGACAATCGGAAAAAGAATGAAACAAAAAAGAAATGAGATGGGGCTGTCCCAAGAACAGTTGGCAGATAAGCTACTGGTTTCCAGGGCAGCGGTTGCCAAGTGGGAGAATGATGGCGGCGTGCCGGATATTGAAAACCTGAAAAAATTATCAGAGGTTCTGGGTATGTCCATTGATGAAATTGTAGGCAATGTGGTACAGAACCGTGACAGTAAAATGGATACTGCATCGAAAAGTGACGAAGATTTTTGTATTATAAAAGCAGAAGCCTACTATATCGGAAAGAAATGCTCCGTAGAAATGATTGACTGGAACGACGGAATAGAGGATTCTTATATTGTAAGTCAGGACGAGAGATTTCTCTATTATGTAAGAATAGAAAAGAAAAGTACCATGGTGGGAGCACTGGCAAAAGAATATATTACTAAGATAACCATATGCTCCAAAAAGGAAAAGAAAGCAGTGGACCTGTCAGCTTTTTCCAATATCCAAAGAGATTTCTTTTTAAACAGACCGGTGGACATATATTTGGAGGATAAGCATATCTGGGACGGGATATTGACGGAGGATACAGAACTCTATGATACAGGTATTATGGATATTGGCGAGGAATATATTAAACTGGTTTCCGGCAGAAAAATCGATACCGCAAAAGTAACTAAGATAGAAGCGACTATGTAATAGTTTTTAGTTTTTTTAGAGATTATTTAAAAATCCCCTAACGTAAGGTATTGCTTGTGACGCTGCGTTATATTGTAAGATAGGCAGCGTAAGGAGGTGAAAAGCTATGTCAGATTTGAATCAAAAAGCAAATCTTTATACAACAGGAGAAGTGGCAAAGCTCTGCGGAGTGACTGTCCGTACGGTGCAATATTATGATACCCGTGAAATTCTTGTTCCCAGTGAACTCAGTGAAGGTGGCAGACGATTATATTCGGAAGAAGATTTAAAAAGGATGAAAATCATTTGTTTTCTCCGTGACCTGGGTTTGCCCATTAATTCCATTTCCGAACTGCTTAGCGAGGCGCATCCTGAAAACGTAATCCATATGCTTTTGGAAAAACAGGAAGAAACCCTGCGGAGAGAAATCGGAGAACGTCAGGAACAACTGGATAAATTGGAGCAGTTGGAGAAGGAATTAAAGAGCGTGGAGCATTTCTCTGTTGAATCCATTGGTGACATAGCTTATGTTATGGAAAGTAAAAAGAAACTAAAGAAAGTCCATATGGTGATGCTGGCGGTAGGGATTCCCTTAGATGTTGCGGAAATCGCAGCTATTGTATTGTGGATTGTAAAAGGAATCTGGTGGCCTTTTGTATTGTGGATTGTTGTGGATATTTTGCTGGGCATCTTGCTGGTGAACTACTATCACAAGAGAGCCGCATACATTTGTCCTGAGTGTCATACGGTTTTTAAGCCGGGTATGAAAGAATTTATTTTTTCAAAGCACACCCCTAATACCAGAAAACTGACCTGTACCCATTGTGAACACCACGGGTTCTGTGTGGAAGTGTATGGAAAGTAAGGAGGGGATATTATGCTTAAAATCAATCATGTAACCAAACACTATAAAGGCAGTAACAAAGGCGTTAGTGATATCAGCCTTCACATTGCGCCGGGAGATATCTATGCCTTTATCGGTCATAACGGTGCCGGAAAAACCACTACATTAAAATGTGTGGCCGGTATTCACGGTTTTGACGCCGGAGAGATTACCATAGACGGAATCGATATCAGCAAAGAGCCCATAAAGAGCAAGCAATGCTTTGCCTACATTCCGGACAACCCTGATTTGTATGAGTATCTGACGGGTATCCAATATTTAAGCTTTATTGCGGATGTGTTCGGGGTATCCGCCGCAGACCGGGAAGAACGTATTAAAACCTATGGGGATGCTTTTGAAATCACCCCATCACTGGGAGATTTGATTTCTTCTTATTCCCACGGCATGAAGCAGAAGTTAGCTATTATTTCTGCACTGGTGCATCAGCCTAAATTATTGATTCTGGACGAGCCCTTTGTGGGGCTGGACCCTAAGGCAGCAGTGATATTAAAAGATATCATGCGGAAACTTTGTGCAGAGGGCGGCGCTATTTTCTTCTCCACCCATGTACTGGATGTGGCAGAAAAATTGTGCAATAAAGTTGCCATCATCAAAGACGGAACACTTATTGCCTCCGGCACTATGGAAGAAATTGTCAAAGACGGACAGTCCTTAGAGTCCATATTTATGGAGGTGGTGGATCATGCTTAAGCAAATCAGCATATTGACCAAGCTGGAGCTGTGCAATATTTTCGGGCTGAATATACTCCGCCATACCAAAGATAAAAAGACAAAGAGAAAAGCCTACCTGATGGCAGGACTTTGGATTTTAGTCATACTTATGGTTTTTTCTTATGTAGGAGGGCTTTCCTACGGTCTGCTGTATTTGGAAGCCGGGGATGTGATTCCGGCCTATCTGATAACCCTTGCCAGCCTGGTCATGTTTTTCTTTGGCGTATTTAAGGCAGGTGGCGTCATTTTTAACAGAAACAACTACGATATTCTCTGTTCCCTGCCTGTAACCCAGTCAGCTATTGTAGCCAGCCGTTTTCTGCGGATGTATGTGGAAAATCTGATACTGACGCTGGCAGTTATGGTGCCCGGAATTGCAGTTTATGCATGGTTTAAAAAACCTGGCGTGTTGTTTTACGTAATAGGGATTATCTGTACTTTATGTATTCCCATGTTGCCCATTGCAGTAGCTACTTTTCTGGGTGCGCTGGTGACAGCCATTGCTTCCCGCATGAAACGCAAAAGTGTGGCTGAGGCACTGTTATCCGTTGTGCTGGTACTGGGGATTTTAGGATTTTCTTCCCGTATGTCCGGCATGGAAGGTACGGTAACTGTGGATATGCTAAAAGAACTTTCCGTTACCGTTACGGCACTTTTGGGCAAATTATATCCGCCTGCAGTGTGGATGGGAAGTGCCATGGTTTCGGAAAACCTGTTACAATGCCTGGGTTGTGTAGGACTGTGTATTGTAGTATTTTTGATGGTTGTGACAGTAGTGTCAGTAAGATTCCATACTATTTGCCGAGGTTTATTTGGCACCTATGCGAAGCACAATTATCGTATGGAGAAACTGCAAACAAGTTCTGTGCTATGGGCTCTTTGCAAAAAAGAATTTAAACGCTATTTTTCTTCCGGTGTTTATGTAACCAATACCATTATCGGACCCATTATGGGGACGGTGCTTTCCATAGCTTTATGTGTGGCGGGACCGGATATCATTACAGAAAATCTGCCCATCAGCATTGACATAGCGGGAGTGGTTCCCTTCTTTGTGGCAGGCATCTTTTGTATGATGACGGTTTCTTCCGTTGCCGTATCCATGGAAGGCAAAAACTGGTGGATTGTAAAAACGCTGCCCCTTAGTGCTAAAACCATTCTGGATGCAAAGATAATGATGAATCTGTTATTGTTTTTGCCTTTCTGGCTGGTAGCAGAAGTATGTATGATTTTGGCGCTAAAACCTGACCCCTTGGAACTGTTTTGGATGATACTGGTACCCGTTGTCATTATGGTATTTTCCTGCGTATACGGTATCACCATCAATCTGCTTTTCCCTGTAATGAACTGGGAAAGCGAAGTCAGTGTGGTAAAACAAAGCGCGTCAGCCCTGCTGGGCGGTCTGGGCGGAATGCTTGTGGCAATTGTTTGTGTGGTTGTTGTGCTTGTGACACCCGCGTCATATTCGGATTTGGTGAAAATGTTGTTGTGCGGTGTTCTTGTAGGCATTACGGCCCTACTTTATTGGAAAAATAACCGGGTTAATTTACGGGAGATATAATTGGTGGAGAAAGACACTGAAAAAACTAAATATGAAACCAAGAGTGAGTATGGACTATACCATCTTAAGCTTAGACTTTGATAAAAGTAAAGTTTGGGATGGTATATTTTTGCACTTCCGATATGATATATTTAAATATTAGGAAATTAGTGATGAGGTGAAGTTTATGGGATTTCGTACACTTGAAATTAGCCGTGCGGCAGAAATACACATAAAAGAAGGTCAATTAGAGATTATAACAGACGATGGAGTTGCAGTTGTGCCAATAGAGGACTTGAATCAGATTATGGTACATGGTGCTAATATACGACTTTCTACAATGGATTTATCTATTTTAAGTCAAAATAAGGTGGCACTGATAACACTGGATGACAGATATTTACCGACAGCCATTGTGTTGCCCTTTGAAGGTCATGCGAGGCAGTCTAAATTAATGCATGCGCAGGTAAATACCGTACATGAAAAATATGTAGAGTTATGGATTCATATAATAAAACAAAAGATAAGCAATCAATCCAGAGCGTTGTCCATTATGGGACTGGATGGTGCTGAAAGAATTGCAGAGTATGTGGCAACAGTGGATGAGGAGAATGTCGATTATTGTGAAGCATTAGCTGCTAAAGAATATTTTTCATATTATCATGAGGGATTTAACAGAAGAATAGAGGATCCTATAAATAGCAGACTGAACTATGGTTATGCTATTGTCAGAAGTGCAATTGCAAGAAAGCTGGTGGCAACCGGTTTTCATCCAACTTTTGGAATACATCATGACAATCAATTGAATGCATTTAATCTGGCAGATGATTTGATAGAACCATATCGTGCAATAGTTGATTTAGTAGCACATAACAATATTGCGTCAAACATTCAGTTGACAAAATCAGAAAGAAAAGAATTGGCACATGTATTATATAATGCCTGTAGCGTCGATGGAGTCAAGGTAAATGTAATGTCAGCGATTGATATTATGGTGGAAAGTTTGAAGCGGATTATTTTAGATGCTTCAACAGAAAAACTGAAGTTACCAATGATTCTGCCGATTGAAAGTATAGAGGGGATTACAGAATGAGATTACTTGTTATTCTTAGTCCAACAGAGAAATGGGGAACTAAGACAGAGTACACAAGGCTTCGAAAATTTTTACATAAAGATGGTTATTTGCGAATTGCACCAGATGTGTATATGCGGATAGTGCAAAACAGAAAAGCATCCGAAAAACATTACAGACGAATAGAAGAATATGCACCTAAAAGCGGAACAGTAAGACTTTTGCGTTTGACAGAGAAGCAATATAATAATATATATTTGGTGACAGCTGAACCAGATTATCAGGAAAGAGTAGTTGGCATAAACAGTCATATCATGATATAATATGTTTTGAAAAGAACAGAATATCAGTATTTAGAGGTTTGCTAAAAACACATACTAAATATAGTGGTTGAATGACCCGCCAAGAATGGTGCATCGTTCAACAGACAGTGTCGAAATGGCTGATTTCATGAGCAAAACAGGTGATAAAGCACGAAACAAAAAAGAGTGGTTTCGTAAATTGGGCAATAATCGCCACATGTTTGAGGTTGGTCATGACGGAGTGAATAATACTTTAGTAATTGGAAATGGAAGTTTTGAAAACCCATCTATCGAAAAAATATATCATATTAATTTAGACAGTGAAACAGACATAGAAATTGTGAGGGATGCAATATATGAGAGCGAGAAAGATGGCGAATGGGCATTACAGAGCAATGTTATTAAAGAGATTTTCGGAGATGACCTTGTCAGCGTCAACACAGTTGATGATTTCGGAACATTTCAAGAATTGTCACGAAAGCGAAAAGGAACAGAAAGCAAAGGAGATACTCGAAGCAATACAGGACTGCAAAACGGAAGCGGAAGTAATCAAGGAAATAGAAACTCTTTAAGCAATAAGGCATCATCGAAAGATGGTGTTTTTTATTCTGTGAGTGAACAGTCATTAGAAGATAGATTGTCTGGTGATGCCTTGTTAGATGCACAAGATTTAATTGCAGAAATTGAGAGTGTGGCAGAAATAAGCCCTGATGGATATGTAACTTTATACCATAGAACAACGCCTGAGAATGCAAAAAAAATAGTAGAAAGTGGAAAGATGTCAGCTAAAGAGGATGGCATCTTTTTTAGTACCAAAAACGACGGTGCAAACTCTGTCGGATATGGTGATGGCGTAGTCAAGGTTAAAATCCCTGTAGAAAAATTAGTTTTGGATGATATTTTTTCAGATGAAGCACATTTGAGAGTGCCACTCAAAAATAGAAATGCCACATTTGATGTTTCTAGTTATTTGGTGAACGACAATTACAGTTATTCATTAAGTGAGGAAAATATCAACAAAGTAACAGACGATGGCTTAACGATGACTTATGTTAGAGTGCCTAATCAAAACACACAGAATTACGGTAGCACATACGGACAGAACATAGAGCCTGCAGGTGAATATATGTCTATGGACACATCAAAGGGTAAGCATAAAATTGATGGTTACGAATACGGAACTATACAATTTAAAAAACCTTTAGTGTTAGAGCATATAAACACAGGTGATACGGGATGGAAAAAGACTGTTAGCGATATGTATAACGGTTTGACGGGCAAAAAACTCACTAACGCTTTAATCAAAGATGGCTATGATGCAATCGTTACTTATGATGAATACGGTTATAGTGAAATCGTCAATTTGAACGGTATAAAACTTAATGATAGCCGGTATTCGTTATCAAGCAAAAACGACGTTGCACCGACCGGCAATTATAATGTGTATGGCAAAGACATAACACTTGGACAGAATGAAACAGTCAGTACACCAAAAGCAAATTCCAGTCGAACAATGGCGGAAGATACGGGAGCTCGTAATACTTCCAGCACGGTAGCAGAGTTAGAGGGCAAAGTCCGGGGCTACAACGAAAGTATTGTCAATAAGTCTGACCTGCCTACGGAAATCAAGAATGAGTTTATTAACAATCCGCAGTTCTATGAAGTGCTTAGCAATAAGACCACTTTAGAAAATGCGAATGATATTCTGGAAAACTCTGATACCAAAAGTGCCATTGCACAGTTTAACAGACTGGTAGACCAGAAAAATCCTGTTGCGGTTCCTTTGGGATATAATCTTGCAAAGCAGTTACAACAGGAAGGTAGTTTTGATGAAGCGGTAGAAGTTCTGCGAAAGATGAGTGAGAAACTGACAGAGGCAGGACAGTTCACACAGGCGGCGGCTATTACCTTAATGCATGGTGACCCGACTACGGCATTGCAGTATCTTACCCGAGAGATTGACAGGTTAAATGCCAAAGGTAAGGAAAGATACGGTAACAAGTGGACTAACTTTGAACTGACCGAAGCAGAACAACAGGAACTTTCTTCCTTAGATGTTGGTGACGAGCAGGGCATTAAGAACGTATATGAAAAAGTCTTTACACGGATCCGTCAGCAGTATCCGGCAACAATGAGAGAAAAGCTGACAGAGTTACGTCGTATCTCCATGCTTTTGAATATGCGTACCAACGTGAGAAACGTTGTATCTAATGCATTGCTTTTACCGGTTAGGTGGAGTTCTGACAGAATATCTGCTTTGGGACAAGGTGTAATGCACTTAGTGAATCCCGATTACAAGTCTTCCCAGGCATTGTTTGTAAACAGACAGTCTAAAGCCCTTGCAAAAGAAGCATGGAACACTGTTAAAGATACACTGCTTGAAGATGGTAAGTATGAGGATGTGAATGGTGCCGTTAGAGATAAGCAGGTGTTCAAAGGTTCCAAAGTGGCACAGGCATTTGATAATATTACGAATGGTGCGCTGACTAAAGCGAATGAGTTCCTTGGAAAGAAAGCGGAACCCTCTTTACTGGAAACGGCAAGAAACTTTACATACTGGTTACTGAAAAAAGGCGATGATGTATTCGTACAGAAAAACTTCGTAGACCGAATGGCAAGTTATTTGTCCGCACAGAAGATTACTGATTTAGATAGTATTCCGGCGGACGCATATACCCTTGCTACGCAGGAAGCATTGAAAGCGACCTTTAGTTGAATGACCCGCCAAGAATGGTGCATCGTTCAACTGAAATAGACTTAACGCCAGTTGCTAATACAACCGTATTGTCAAGCACCGACACGGGTCCAGCGCCCGCCGTGAAAGACAATTCGTTAAGTCTATCTAGTAATAGTATACCCAATTCCACAGAAAATGTAAACAAACCTATCCGGAACAGGTATCATGTCCTTGCCATCTTCCTGGGCAAAAATATGTTTTTAATAATTGCTTAAATACTTTATGTATTCACTTTTTACTTCGTAAATTCTTATATTATTTCTCATATGAATCCCTTTCTTTGTAAAGAAAAAGGTAGAGACTAAGTAGCCTCTACCATCGGTTAACTCGCTCATTTATAAGGCTGTGCATCACCTTCTACAGATAGTATACTATTTGGTTGACGTTTTAGCCAACACAATTTTCAATTTGATTTGTAAGATTAGTTTCCCTGATAATCGGCAGCATCGGTACCATTATTATGGGTACAGGAATGAGTCTAGCAATGACCACTTTGGGTGAGTCACTGGGATTACAGGGAACGATGGGAATGATAGTGGGCATTGTGATTGGAATTGCAGGTATGGTCCTTGCGGGACTGGCTTATCCCGCTTATAGTTATTTGGTAAAGCAGGAAAGAGAAAAAATTGCGCCGGAGATACTGCGTCTTACGGAAGAGTTGTTAAAGTAAATCCCGGATTCAGAGTTTCTTTTTGTATTATGAAATGCTATAATGATAGATAAGTTAAAAGAATACAAAAGAGAAGGAGAAAGAATATGGATTCTAATACAAAGAAGTATTCTGTAGGGAAGGCATTTCTGTTTGCCATTATTGCCTACGTAATCAATTGGGTAGGGAACAAGGTAATTGCATCTACTTTTATGACCATCACATTGCGTTTCGGATTGATACAAAAGGGAGTAGCGATTTCTGCAATATCTATGGTGTTTGCCATTGCGGTAACCACACTTGCTGCAGTTGTGGCAATTTGGCTGTATACAGGCAAGATGCCGGATATTTTAAATTACATAGTATCATCTACTTTTATTTCTGTTATCATCCAACTGTTGGTAAATGCGTTGGCTATCATCGGTGCGGTACAGTTAATCAATCTTTTAAGTGGTGCAATTAAGTTTATTTTCTTTTTGATTTTAATGATAAATGTGGGAAAGAAAGAGCAGTCCACCTTGTACCGTAAGAAAGCAGCGATTCAAGAAGGGTCTCCTATTGATAACTTTTTAAAGAAATTTCATATTTATATTTGGGTAGCCGGTATTATATTTATCATTGGTGCATTCATTGTGAAGCCTGTAAGTCAGGCCCCTGCCTTTTTCTTTTTAGGCCTGGCTTTGGTGTTATGGGCTGCATCCTGGAGTTTGAAGAGAAAGAACAAAAAGGATATTGATGAATACAGAAAAATTGTATTGCCTGAGGGTTGGCCTGCGGATTGTTATTATGCAAATTACAATCAGGGGTTAAAAGAAAAGAACACTACACTGATAAGGTCTGCAAATCTGAATTTCTACACCGCTTGTCAAAAGGAACAGGTATTAGATTTTACAACGGAAAGAAATCGACAGAAGGCAATGCTCATTGCACAGAATATGAAGTTAAAGGCTACAACGATAGAAGAAGTTGGTGCCGCATATGAAGCCGGTAAGGCAGATGCAGAGCACAATGCACAAGCTGCGAATACTAATACGAACGGAGCATCTTTATATGAAAAACGGATTGAAGAGTTAAACCTTCTTGCAGAATCCATGCGATACTATGGTATTACCGGTAGGGAAAAGCGCATTAAGATGTTACGTGATATGATTGCTGTTGCACAGGAAAAAGTGAAAGAAGCAGAAATGCGAGCAAGACAGGCACAGAATACCATGCTGCAAAAAGAACATGATTGGGCAACCCATGGTGGAATTGCCAGTGCAATTGCAGGACCCGCAGCAGGCGTAGCAACTGCCTGGGATATACAGATGAAGAATGCGCAGATTCGCGAATACAATGCACAGATGGCACCCTATGTGGCTATGATTTCTTCTTCTTATAGCAAGG
Source organism: Lachnospiraceae bacterium (assembly GCA_045580245.1). GTDB lineage: Bacteria > Bacillota > Clostridia > Lachnospirales > Lachnospiraceae > Acetatifactor. The sequence continues at coordinate 504 of JAZNNL010000121.1, read as the reverse complement.
ATGCAAGTGGTTACAGACAGAGTATTGTTCATTTCCAAAATGATATTGAACGAACCAAGGTGGCATTGATTTCAGAGGATGATACACAAAAAGTATTTTCCAATTTAAAAATCAGTAATATCAAGACAGAAGTGACCTCTACAGGTGCAGTAGTGGTTTCCGCAGCATTTTCAGCGGACAAAGAGTATCGCATTTTTGAAAACGAAGTACCTGCTATTGATGGTTGCGTAAAAGCGTCCATTTGGGAAAATGGTCAAAATGTAGGTGCCGCATATTTTGTATTCCCCGTGCAGGGTATTACGGAGCAAGTAGAGTTAACTTCCGTTTGTACCAGAACCACCAATCCCAACGGACAGTACAAAATTGAAATGGAACCTGTACAGTTATGGGCAATAGAAAGACTGTAATTTATAAATTGCATTATTAGGATTGCTGTGCTATACTCGTGCAGTAACATACTAAAACTGAATACAGGCGGCTATAGGTGTCGGATGGAAGGATAAG
>JAZNNL010000120.1:0-42281 GCA_045580245.1 Lachnospiraceae bacterium | reverse complement strand
AAATCAACCTTGGCTGATGTTTAACCGAATATCTTTTACTGTTTTGCTTGGTTCGTTACTTCTGAATTTTCTCTTTAAGAATTTTCAGGGTTGCATTGCTGTTTATTTGTCAAGGTACTTTTCGTTGTTGCCTTGCTCTTTCGAGCCGCAACTCATTCATAATAACATGAGTGTTTTGCATTGTCAACAACTTTTTAAATATTTTTTTAATTTCTTTCACCGAAGCATTTCTGCTTTTTTGCGGTGGAATTTTATAATATCTCATGTTTGTGCATTTGTCAACCACAAAATGTAAGCATTTTAAATTATTTTTGTAGATATATTTTATATGTATCCATCCTATTAAATAACCAAGTATTTTTATACCTAAACGTACAGGCTCCGCATCCAATGGACGCAGAGCCTGTTATCATCAGTCAATTATCAAACCTCTTCTTATCTTTATATATTAATAATCTTTATATATTAATAAAAACTTACCCACTCTGTAGAATATACATTTTCATATACATCTGTAATCTCATACTGCACACATACAATTGTTCCGCTTAAATCAACATAATTATAGTCCAAATATAACTCGGATGCATAGAATGATTCTTCGGATAAATTAATATATCCCGTTTCCACATCATCCTCATCAGTATACGTATAATATGGCAGCACTATTTCTACAATATCATCTTCTGCAAACTGCAGAATTTCCATTTCACCTTCCCCGGTATTGAAGTCGTAATAATAATACCCCTGTATTACACCACTTGGATGCTCATTATTATAATAAACCAATATCATAATAGGTTCACCATCAAGCGTTGCACAAACAGCACCGGTTTGTGACCATTCTCCGGTTGAGGAATCTTCCCAATAATCTACGGTAATAAAGCAGGCCTCACAACCGTTTACAAAAGTCCATTGTTCAGGTTGTTCCACTATAATATATCCATTGTCATCTGTTGAGAATACATTATCCGAACCCAACACAAGTGCCACTGTTTGTTCTTCATTCATTGCAAATACGGTTGTTTCCACCTCTTCCACAATTGACCAGTCATTCTCGCTAAGCGCAATTGCCTGATAACCGTCCATTTGTGTTAAGGCAAGCGTTTCTTCCGTAGGTTCGTATCCGCCGCCTGTATATGCCAGCACCAATTCCTCATTGTACCAGTTACCGGCATATGCATCCACATAATCTGTTCCCAAATATGCAAGCCCTAACGTAACAACATCATCATAGAAATCTAAAAGTTCCTCATTGTATCCCAGCTCTTGCATATTGTCTCGTGCGTAATCGTAGTAACTAATATATTCACTGGGATTGTATACTGCAAGTCCGTGACCGAATGCATAGTCACTTTCCGTATAGTGAACTGCATTCACGGTAGCATTTACTAAAGCTGTTGACTCTTCATTCGGATATGTGTTAGCCAAGGTAATCAGATCAACAGACTCCGTATTTTGATACAGACCGCTGTTAGCACGAGCCAGCTTATACTCTTCATATCCTCCGTTCAGAACGTCTGCATGAATAGAGGATATGTAATCAACATATGCTTCATATACGCCCTCTATCTTACCCAAATCAATTAGTGATATGGATGCTGCCTGTCTTCCCTCCAGGGAATCCATATAGGATGCTGCCATTATTTCATAGCTTTCTTCCAAATCCGCATCATCACCTCCGGCATAGTCCAACCAACTGGTATAATCCATACCATAACCGACTACCGTACTTTCAGCTGCAACCATATAATCCGCATAATCCTTGATGGACATTGCTACTTCCAAGGTACACATATTGCAGGCATCAAAAGCAATACATTCAAAATATACACCTGCCGTTTCCAAGGCTTCCTTCATCTGATAGTCTTCCAAGGTATCATTGGGGTACATCTCATCACTACCAAATCCGATGGGCACACCGCCACCATGGTCCCACATAACCAGCGTATACTTTTCTGCAGGATAGTTTTCCGCAGAGAAAGTAATAAAGTCTGCCAGCACCTCCGGCGTCAACATTCTTACTGCACCAAGGGACTCCAGCTTATACATGGTGCCATCGCTTAACTCCCAACGTTCTACCTCTCCACCGGTAATTCCCTCTATGTGCCAATAGTTACAACCGCCGGTCTGAATAATAATACGGGTATTCTCACCGTAATCTGCAGCAACCATTTCCTCGATATCCATTGTCGCAAAACCATTCCTGTGTTCCAGGTCGCTTCCGAGAAGATAAATCATAATGGTATGCTCAATTTCTGCTTCTGTTACATTTTCCGGTGCAGCAGTCGGCTCTTCAGGTTCCTGTATCACTGTTTCGGGAGAACTCTCTACCGGTTCGTCCTCATCTTCTTTATCATCATCCTCTTCTTCGTCATCATCCCTGCTGTATACACTATCGCTGCCGGTTCTGCTTGATGAATCACCGAAACCGCCGACAAAGACTAAAATACCAATGATAATACCTATTACTAACAATAAGCCCGCCAAAAGTAAAATGATAATCAATGCCGCATTACTTTTCTTTTGTTGCGGTACATAAGTACCCTGTGGTATCTGACTCATCGGTCGTGCATAACCGGTTTGAGGAATCTGGGGAGTATAACTCATTTGAGGAGCCTGCCGGGCATAATTTGTCTGAGGAGTTTGGGGCGCCTGCGCAACTTGAACGGATTGATTCATCCGGATTAACTGAAAACCACATTCACCACAAAACGGTATCCCCGCTTCAACCGGCGTTCCGCATTTTGGACAATTCATACTTTATCCTCCGTATCTTTAGTATAGTACTAAAATAACACAATACCGTATGCTTTTCAACAAAGGAAAAAAGGAATGCCTATATCAGACATTCCTTTCTATTTACTTGCCATTGGCTTGCTAAACGGAGAAAGAGGGATTTGAACCCTCGCGCCGGTTGCCCGACCTACACCCTTAGCAGGGGCGCCTCTTCGGCCTCTTGAGTATTTCTCCACACCGAATTGCCTCTGTCAAGTTTTATGATGCGTTAATTAACAACGCAAGAGTTATTATACATATGAAAACTGTCTTTGTCAACGACTTTTTATTGCAAGATGATTGCAATATATTTTTCTAACTATAGAAAGTACTGTGCATATTCCTTTATGGCGGTCTCATAGAGATTATTTCCATTTACATCCGCTACAACAATTACGGGAAAGTTTTCTACTTGCAATTTGCGGATAGCCTCTGTTCCCAAATCATCATATGCCACAACTTCCGATGACAGAATGGCTTTGGACAGAAGCGCACCTGCACCGCCCACTGCTGCAAAATACACAGCTTTGTTACGTACAACGGCATCCAATACTTCTTTGGTACGTTTTCCTTTGCCAATCATGCCTTTTAATCCCATGTCCAGTAAAGTGGGGGCATACTTGTCCATACGGCTGGATGTGGTGGGTCCGGCTGAACCGATTGGTCTGCCTTCTCTGGCAGGCGAAGGTCCCATATAATAAATAATCGTATCTTTCATCTCTATGGGAAGACACTTTCCTGCATCCAATGTTTCCTGCATTCTCTGATGCGCTGCATCCCTGGCCGTATATATGGTACCGGTTATGTATACATAATCGCCGACCACTAAATCTTTTGTTATCTCCTCCGTTAAAGGAGTGTGAATATGCTTATCCATTTTGCTTCACCTTAATCCGCTATTCTTCATGATGGAACATGTATAATCTTAAAAATTATAAAGTTCTGACACTATGTCTGTTTACATGACAACAGATATTAACCGCTACGGGCAATCCCGCAATGTGGGTAGGATAGGTATTGATGTTTACCGCCAGTGCAGTGGTGGTGCCTCCTAAGCCTCCCGGTCCGATTCCCAGTCCGTTAATCTTCTGTAAGAGTTCTTCTTCCATTTCTTTTACATAGGGAATGTTTGAACGGCAATCTACAGGTCTGGTCAGAGCCTTCTTTGCTAACAGGGCGCACTTTTCAAAGGTACCGCCGATACCCACTCCCACAACCATCGGAGGGCATGCATTGGGACCTGCATCTGCTACTGCGGTAAGAATGGCTTTTTTTACGCCCTCCATCCCGTCAGCTGGCTTAAGCATAAATACCCTGCTCATATTCTCACTGCCAAACCCTTTTGGCGCAACCGTAATCGTCACTTTATCACCGGCCACCATTTCATAATGAATCACAGCAGGCGTGTTGTCCTTGGTATTTTCACGAATTAACGGATCTTTTACCACGGATTTTCTCAGAAATCCTTCCACATATCCCTGACGGACCCCTTCATTGATGGCATCTTCCAGTAATCCGCCTGAAAAATGTACCTCCTGCCCAATTTCCATAAAAATGACTGCCATTCCGGTATCCTGACAAATCGGTATCATGTCCTCACCGGCAATTTGCAGGTTTTCCTGCAACTGGGTCAAAATCTGGCAACCCAGAGGGGACTTCTCTGAAGAGAGTGCCTGCTTCATCGCTCCGTCCATATCCTCAGACAGAAAGTGGTTGGCTTCAATACACATTTCTTTGATATGTTTTGTAATATCCGCTACATCTATTGTTCTCATATCATTATCCTACAATATCTATTCTGTAATCTGCTTTCTAATCTCTTCCAGTTCTTCCTGGGTCTTCTCACCGGGATTCCATGCAATGTGCTGACCATCGCCTTCATAGCGGGGAATCAGGTGCAGATGAAAATGCATAACCGTCTGCCCGGCAACTTCTCCGTTATTCTGTACCAGATTAAAGCCGTCTGCATGCAACTTTTCTGTCATTATTCCTGCCATTTTCTTTGCAAGTTTCATGGCACCGGCTGCAGTATCCTCCGGCAACTGGTATACATTATCACTGTGCTCCTTTGGCAAAATCAGTGCATGTCCTTTGGTAGCGGGAGCCAAATCCAGAATCACCCGAAAACTTTCATCTTCGTACAATGTCTTGGAAGGAATCTCTCCGTTTGCAATCTTGCAAAAAATACAATTGTCTTTTTTCATCTCTTTTTCTACCTCTCTTCAAAAACAAATATCTGGTCAAGGGTTCTCAATATCTTGAAATCGCCCTTCATTTTCATCTCTCCGGACATAAAAGCTCTTTGGAATGACATACGTCCGCCCAAAATCTCTTCAAACACGGATCTTTCCAAGCGAATTTCTACATCCGCCTCCGGCAGTTCCCCGTAGCGGCAACTCATATGCGCTGCATTGACCTTAATCTGTAACGGCTCTTTCTTATTTCCGATATAAATCTTATAATCTGCCTGAAAACCCGGCTGTGCTTTAAATGCATTGTCTAATTTTTCAATATATTCGTCACTATCGTCTGCTGCCGCCCCCATTAAATCCTTAAACATACTGGTAAGCTCCTGAATATCTTCCTTTTGCCTCTGCACATAACTGTCATCGGAAGCATAACGGGAAAGCTGTGTGGATTCCTGTGGAGTCAGATCAATGTTTTTGGTAACCGATACTTCCTTTTTCACCACCTGGTTGCTGGCAGGAAGACTTGCCACCTTTTGATTGATGGTGCGGTACAGATTTTCTGCTTTTTTCTCAATCAGATTAATATATTCTTTACTCATTTCCAGCTGCGTCGTATCCACAATATAACCGCAAATACCACTGCAGGGACGTCCACCCAGAATTTCCCAGGCAGTTGCCAAATTGAGTTTTCCTTCTCTTTCACCATAGGTTGTAGACATTACAACGGGACACATATAAATTTTTTCAATCTTTTCCTTGTCCCCGTAAAGCCAGCAGGCATCCAGAAATTGTTGCATATAACCACCGATACCGTACCACTCTACAGTAGTGGCCAGAATAATACCGTCTGCTTCCTCCATGGTTTGGGGAAGGGTAGTAATCCTGTTTTTCATTTCCTGCAAATGATAGCGTTCCACCTTAACATGTAATTCTTCCAACACTTCCTGCATCTTATTAATTACAAATAAGGTAGGATCATCCATCAGTCCTCTGCCGCCATAGTAAATATTAATATTCATCTCTTCTACTCCATTCTTCTTGTGGAATGTCTTTCCGGTTACTCTTTTTTATCAGCTTATTCAAAAGGCACACAACCAATCCTGCAGCCGTACCGGTAACAAAACCGCCTGCATGCGCAGCATTGTCAATATTGGTTGTCCGTAAACCGCTGTATATAGTAAACACCACTACAATGATAACTTTTTGCCAGGTCACAGTCGGCATTTTCCGATACCTGCACAAAGACATGGCCAACAAAACTCCTACCAGCCCATATACCGCTCCGCTTGCACCAATAGAAACCACATACCATTCTCCGGCACAGGCTTTGTAAAGCAAAGACGCAATCTGGCCTCCCAATCCGCCGGCAAAATATAAGACACAAAAACTGCCATGCCCTATTTCCGGTTCCAGCATAGCCCCCAGACCGCCCAGCAAAAGCATATTGTTTAGCAGATGTTCTATGTCTGCGTGTAAAAACATGGCAACTATCAATCTGTAATATTGTTTCATATCCAGACAAAGCGCCGGACTTAAACCACCTTTATTATATAACAATTGCCCGGTAAATGTACATATCAGAAATAGAATTACATTACATGCAATTAGGAGAATACCCACATATGGCATGCTCTGTATTCTTTTCCACTCATCTCTCAGCTCCATATTCATCTGCCCCTGCTATTTTGGGTCTTTTTCTCTGCACGCTTTCCGCAGAATTATCCCCGTAAATAACTGTTTTCTTACCTAAAAGAGTACCATTTGTCACAAAAAGTGTCAACGATAGGTAAAGAGTAACTTGCCCAGACGGATTTCATCCTCACGTAAAATTTCCACTTTTTCGTAAGGCTGTAACCGGACACCATTTTTATAAGTACCATGTTCCGTATTTAAATCTTCCAGAAAAACCTGCCCGTTTTCTTCCGAAAACCTGGCATGCATGATACCGACAGTGCCATCGTCCAGAACAATATCCGCAACACTTTCTTTACGCCCTACTACAGCAGGCAACACTTCCAGCCGTAACACCCTTCTGTTTTGCTTTCCGTTTCCGTATAACTTCCGTTCTTCACGTACTGCAGCTTCTTCCGTACAATCTGTCTCCGGCTCTTCTTTTTTGGCTTCATATTCCCAGTTTTCCATTGCAACACTTTCTCTGTAAGCCCTTTTATGTAAAAGCCGGTTTTTTCCAAAGAAAAAGTCTGCAATTTCTTTTTTACTGTTTTCTCTTTTCTCTATCGGTTGCACCGTTTTTTCCGATTCGTTTTCCATCTGCACCTTTTCCGGTACCGCTTTCTCTAAGAGAGGAATTTCTGTTTCTTCCAAAGATTGACAATATTTATCCCACATAAATACAAAAGTATCCCAACTAAATTGCTCTCTTCCCGCTTCCCACCTGGCATACATATCATATAAAACTTCTACGGTATCCGCTTCTTTTTCATCTGCATGTTCAATTAAAAAAGAAAGAAACTTTTCCATATCTTGTTGGTTTTCTTCTATATAATAAGGAAAATATACAAAATGTATATTCTCACTCTCCATATGCACAAATACATATTCCGGATCCGCCAGTAAATTTTTACCTTCTAATAGGTATTGTTCCAGTGTCCATAACGCCGTTCTTACTCCCTGCACCAGTTTATCCATCCAGTTTTTATTGATTTTTTCTTTTCCAAACCACTTTTTCAGATTCTGCATAGCTGAAATATCATAATATAAAGCATATTCTCCATCGGTTGCATACATATCAGCCGCCAACAGCCCGTCCAATTTCTTTGTAGTCACAATCTGGTATTGATACCGGAGTTTTTTCTCTGTATCTATCTGTACCTTCCACTTTAGATAGTTACGGTTGTAACTGTAAATATATTCTGCCTGCAATTAATCAACCCCTTTCTCCATAGTCTCTGTTATTTGCCTGCACATCCGGATAAATAATGCGGGACACAAATCTTTACATTCTACCGTTTCCGTAATTGCAAAACCCTTTTCTTCCGATAATCCGGCAAGTCCCCAAAAGGGCATGTCCACATAACCGCTTACACTGACCGAAACCTTGTCCCGTACCGTAATTTCGTATGTACTTTCCGTGGCAATATACTTATCCGACGATATAGCCTCCATCTGCTTTTCTGCAGCATAGCAGGCTTCCTCATTGTCCTGTCCGTACATACTGCTCCCCCGCAAAGCGGCCCGAAACGCGTCCTGTTTCATGACACATCTGTCATATATAAAAATACCGGTATATGCGATAAAAAAACACACGTACAAAACCACCGGCATAATCAACGTGGCTTCTACCGTCATATATCCGCCCAAATCTCTTTTGTTACGGTTATCTCCCATACCTTTCCCTCCGTTTCAAGCAAACAATAATATAATCCGTGCCAAAAAAAGAAACGGCACAAAAGGAATTTGGGTCTGTTTATCCGCTTTTTTCATGATAAGCAGTATCACAGCCAAAAGAGATTGTAAAAAGAGACCGGCACAAAATATAAGAAATACTTTTTGGGCTCCCTCTAGCAATCCTATAATCATTAACAGGATGCCGTCACCATACCCTACTTTATGATCTGTCAGATACCCCAGCAGCAATAACCCTGCTCCCGGTAACAGACCGCACAAGCCACTATACAAAGCATCTACACCACTTGTAACCACCGATATCACAAGGCAGATAACAGCCCAGACACCTCCAACTAACAAAATCTGCAAAGGTATTCTCTTTTTGAAAATATCATAAATACTGCTACCCACCAAAATAACCAAAGTTCCTACCATTCCCAACACAACAAATTCCTCACTTCATTCATTTTTTGCAACGGGAACACTCTTTATAAAGTTCCGCCGCCCTATCCAATGTCATGGTATAAACCGTACGCCTTAAACCGGTACAACCTGCCGTGTTATGGTACCGGTTACCGTCTCCGGTGATGTAAACCGTATCCGGATTGGATGTAATGCACAGTTCACACGGTCTGTACTTATCCCCGTCTGTATTCCGCAATGCTTCTGCTTCTTCCAATCCGCACTTCCTAATATCCAGCTGAATATGACTGCATTCCCTGTCCCAATGATACACACTGGCATTTTCCGTTACGTACACATATTTTTCTTCTTTGCCATTGTCTCTATCTGATACATCATAACCGGTCCAGGCTCTGCCATAAAACCGTGCATAAAACCATCCCGGATGAAAACCGGCAATAGAGATAAAAGGCTCTGCCTGATAACTGATAACCAGATCAATCACGTCACCTTCCTGCAAAACAGAAGAATCTGCATAAATAAGTCCGTCTTTACCCCCCTTGGCAGGCGAATGCTCCAAATAAGTAACACCGGCATATTCCTCTACCTGCTCTTTCACATACAAATAAGAAAAAGTTATATTTTCCACAAACGCTTCCAACCCGGTATCTTCTTTTTCGTCCACTATCCTGTCATAAGCATAGGCATACAGGCATAACTCACTGCCACATTCCCGTAACGCCATCTGTAACGTACTCTGCAAATTAAAAATCTCCATCATCCATAATAAGTTAAGAAAAAAGAACATAAACAGCGGTAATACAATAGCTGCTTCCACAGTCATACTGCCCTTTAGCACAAAATACGCATTCTTTCGGAAAAAAAGCGCGGAAATCCCCTCTATGGGTGTGTTAGGGTGATTTTTTTTATTGAATGTACATTTCCATAAGACGGAGGAGAAACAGAAATTCATAGGGGAAAATTTCTGTATATTTGTTTTTTTGAGAGAAGGTTGTGTCATGCCAATAATATTTTTTTGTTTTTCTTTTCCCATAAAGGGGACATCCCCGCTTTCTTTCCTTACTGTTAATAGCTGTATCTTAGTAACCGTATCTGCGTGTAATGGAATAGGGCTCTTTTTCTCCTGCGGCAGAAAAAAGAATCTCTGCGCAAAAACTGTCAATGCATGCATCCATCCTGAAAGAGGCGTTGCCCGGCGTTTGCCGGATATCCATTTCCATAATATCCATCAAACGAAACGTGGTTACTTCTTTATCCTGCAGGCACAAAAGAATCCGCAGATAATCCGCATAGGATAGCCCGATTTCTGTCTTTTGGGTTATCAGACTTCCTTCAAAAGCAAGCATATTTTCCAGACTATAGTGCCAGCCGTCACCGGTCTTTAAAAGTGCAACCCGATTGCCATCTAAAAGTTGCGCCACATCATATATACTTTCTGCCAGTGCCCATGTAAGTACCAGTACCGCTTGAAACACACTTGTAAGTTCCGGCAATGCGATTAAAAGAGCCAGTGCACCTGCTGTTACTTCTGCCAGTTTCATCTTTTCCGAATCCGATACCAGATACACCAGATTTGCTGCTGCACGTATGGCCAACAGTCTGTATACAATGTCCTTAATATTCTGCAAATCCGAGTCATTTCCTGCCAAAATATACTCCGTCTGGTATTTTAAGAAACCGTCTTCCTTTTGCGCATCGAAGCGTCCGGTATATGCCAGAATATACTCATGAAACAGTAACTGTTCTACAAAATTGTCTGCGAAGGTTACTTCCGGATTGATACCGGTTCCCTGCAGAGGTTCCCTGGCGCTGATATAATTCTCTGTATGTATGCTTCTTCCTGATAAAGATGCTGTATCATCAACCAGCAATCCCAACATACCGCTTTCCCAAAAAGAAACTATATGTTCTCCGGGAATATCAATTCCGGATGCGCCTTCCCCATCCGCTGTAGAAGCAGTTTCCCAACTTTCCAGCTCTGCCACTGCTATTCTCTGTTCTGCCAACACATCCCGCGTATCCAGCTCATACGCTTTTACCGTATCACACCAGTCTGCAATTTGTTCCAAATATGTCAGGCCGATTTGCTGTTTCATAATATCCACGGTCTGTCTGCGTAGTACTTTCCCGCCGTCATCACAGGCGCCGGATACTTCTGTGATTGCCACTCCCTGCACTTCCAGGGCTGATGCATCGCGATACACAGATTCTAAAAAGATATCTTCTCCGTTCAGGTTATGGGCAAGATACTCTATCAGGCGTACCGCCGTTTTGTCATAAGATGGAACTGCGGTACCATAGGAGGTATCAATAAAAAGCAGGTCATATTGATTTAATAACTCCCTGTGATATTCTGCCAGAATACTGTTCATACAAATGTCTGTAACACATTCTATATGTAACCGTCGCATATTGTCTCTTGCCCCACATATCAGAACCAGACACATTGAGAGCATAATGGATAAAATCAACGATAAAACTACGGTTAAATATCCCTCCTGCACGTTGGACCACCGGTTTTTGCTATTCCTATCTTTCCGCATTGCATTTTTTACAATTTTGGACTCCTGCATTTACCTCACCTCCTACCCGCATTGCCATTATGGTTTATAACTTTTTGGTCTGACTTGTTATTTTTTTAAACAGCGAATCCACAATATCTTCAATCTGGTCCTTAAAGATGATAACCAGACCTACTAACACTACAATAATCAAAATCACTTCCACGGTACCCATACCGTCTTCTTCTTTTAAAAACTGTTTAAACCCTTTTAACTGATTCATAATACCTTCCTTTCTGCCCTTCGGCATATCCTTACCGGTTTTTAAAATGATAAAAAAGCCGGTACGATAATCAGCATCATCGTCATTCCCATCATCATAAGCATGGGCAGTAATAGTTTTGTACCCATTTCTTCACCGGATTTACGAATTTGGGCGGTATGCTCCTGCATAGACAAAAATGCTTCATTTTTAAGTTGCACCAAAAGAACCGCATTCCCTTTTTTTAAATTCTGCGTAAGCAATGTTCCTAATCTTATGTACCTCTGTACACCGGTTCTTTTACCGAAGCGGATATAACTTTCCGCCTCTGAAATACCGTCCGCCATTTCACCACAGGTTAACTGCATTTCCTCATAAACCGGATTTACAGGTTCCTTTTGCATTCCTTCTTTTGCGGTTTTTAAAAAAGCCGTTTTTAAATTCATACCTGCACCCAGATACAAACTGAGTTTGGTGACTATGGACGGATATTCGGTTTCCATTGCTTTCTGCCTTTCCTGCTTTTTTCTTTGCACATCATAGTCAAACAAAAACCATGACAATCCTCCTGCCAGCATGCCCAAAAGAAATACGGTTTTATCTACATGTTCTGCCTCACCCCCTTTACTTATCCACAATAAAAATGCAAAAATATCCCCAATCAGAAATACTGCCAGTACCAAACGCAGCTTTTCTTTCCGGTTTTTTTTATAAGAAGGGAAAAAACCCAATACAAACCCCGGCATCTGTATTACCAGAAACAAAAGTATTGCTAAAAAAACACCAATTACGATATACCACATATGCATTCTCCCACCTAAACTGTCCGAAACGGATAATCCTACTCCTTGCTTTTTTACAGCTGATTGTCAAGCGGATGCTTTACATATTTTTTGGGAAAGCACCTGCGCTGCCAGATAAATAGCGAGGCATACCGTCATCACACTGATACCGGTCAGATTATGATAAAGCACATCAAAGAATCCCTTATTTCCCATTTCCACGTAACACACCAGAAAGAAAGGAATTACACTCATAATACGCTGTTCAAATACCCTGCCGCTAATCAACACCTGTATCTCCTGCGCCAGTGAAATTTTCTCTCCAATCATATCCGCAGTTTCTTCAATAATCTCCGGCAAATTTCCTCCGTTTTGTACCGCTATGGAAAATACTTCTGCAAACTCCTCCAAATTGGGACATTTGCTTCTTCTTCCCAGCTCCGGCAGTAATTTTTCCAATGGTTGGTTATTTCCCAGCCCTTTCTTGATATAGTACAATTCATTACACATCAGGCTGTTTTCCCCATAGAGCGCCTGCATATCGGGAATGGCTTCCAAAAAGGCATTTTCTATGCCGTACCCTGCCCGCAGATTTGCCGAGACTGCTAAAATACAGTCTTTAAACTCTGCTTCCAGTTTCCGTCTTCTCTTTTCTCCTTTACTCTTTTGCAACATCAGATAACTTTTTACACCTATGGGACTTAGGGGCAGAACCGCCCAAACACTCCGATAAAAGAACATTGCCAGAAATAGGGTAAGCAACAGGCACACGCCTGCATACAACCATTTTTCCCCTTTATGAAAATAATAACATTCATATATGGGCATTCCCCGCTTTTGCGCCATCAGAAACCGGTGTTTTTCTTTGCGGTAATGCAAAACCCGCTGCTTCCAGTTTGTAAACATGTTTCAAATTTCCCTTCTTTACCAGTTTTCCGTTTACATGCCCCGGGCTATCTTCCCCGCTTTCTTCAAACCGGTACAGGGTATGCAAGCGGATTTCTCCGTTTTCCAAGCCGTCCAGCTCCGCGATTTCCAATACTTTACGGGTTTTGTCCCGAATACGCCCCAGATGTACCATAACATCTATCCCGGATGCTATCTGCTGTTTTACCGCAGACAAAGGAATTTCCAATTCCATCATAATCATGGTTTGTAACCTGTGAAGCATATCTGCCGCACTGTTGGCATGTCCGGTAGACATGGAACCGTCATGCCCCGTATTAAATGCAGTCATCATATCCACGGCTTCGCTGCCTCTGACCTCCCCCACGATAATTCTGTCCGGTCGCATACGCAGGGATGATTTAATCAAATCTCTGATTGTGACCGCATGACACCCTTCTACATTGGCATTACGGGTCTCCATACGTACCAGATTTACCACATCCTGTAATTGCAGCTCTGCGCTGTCCTCAATGGTGACAATCCTCTCCCCTGCCGGAATGAATCCTGACAGGGCATTTAGGAATGTGGTCTTTCCGGAACCCGTACCCCCACTGATAAAAATGTTGTAACCGGCCTTCACCAATACCTGTAACTCTTCGGCAGCTTCTTTACTGATACTGTTCCAGGCAAGCATTTGCTCCATGGTAATGGGATGTTTGGGAAACCGGCGTATGGTAACGATGGGGCCGTTTATGGCTACGGGCTTTAACACCACATTTACACGGCTTCCGTCAGGCAGGCGGGCATCTACTATGGGTGATGCTTCATTGACAGTACGGTTACAGCTTCCCACTATCTTTTGTATCACATGCAGAAGCTTTTCTTCCGATTCAAATCTTTCCTTACTTTTATAAAGGCGTCCTTCTTTTTCCACAAACAGATTGTCCGGCCCGTTAATCATGATTTCCGTAACGGAAGTATCCTCCAATAACCCTTGCAAAATATCCAGTCTGCGTAAAGCACAAAATATATCCTGCTTCATCTGTTGTCTTTCTGTCACGGAAAGTAACCGCATATCCTCTTCCTGCAAAATAAAGCTGTCAATAATCTCTTTTACTTCCTCATCCGTCAGTTCTTTGGAGTGATCCATCTTTTTCAGAATCCGTTCCCGCAATTTTGTTTGTATTTCTTCTCTTTGCTGCGTTGCTTTTATCATGCTTTCTTAAAATCCTCCTTAACGAGTTGCCGGATGTAAGCTGCCAGTTCCCCTGCACAATATTGTTCTATGCGGCCCGGCAATCCTTTAAACCGGGGCAGATTTTTCTTTTTGGTTTTTTCCAGGACATCTTCAAACTCATATGCCCTAAGCAGCTCCTCATATTGTGTCAGTTTCGCCGTCGCCTGCTCGTCCTCCTGTACAATGGTATAGATTTTGTCACACATCCTTAACATTTCAAATGTTCCCTGTACACTTTCACTTAAATCTAAAATGATATATTCATATCCACCGGTTTCTGCAATTTTTTGTATCAGGTTCTGCCACTCTCCGGCTTTGACGTAAATCAGATTCTGCCCTGCATATGCCGGCGGAATATAGTACAATTCCCCAATTTTTAAAGTCATGGACTGCATACGGCAAAAAAATTTCTCACCCTGCTCTCCTGCAAAATAAAGAAGTGCCATCAAATCTCCCCTGACGTTTTTATCTAAAAGCCTGTTCCAGCCGGCATAGTGTTCAAAGCTGATATAAAGTGTTTTTTTCTGCTCTGCCAATACCTGCCCCAGCGTCAGTGCAAAGGAGGTCTGTAAACATCTGCGGATAGGCGAATACAGCCCGATAATGGTTGCCTGACCTCTTGCCGCTAACTTCTCTTTTTCATCCATAAGCATGTCCGCATAACTGTCCATAATTTCCCGCCAGATATTTTCTGCTTTCTGGTATTTATTGATGTTTCTTACAGTTGTATCACGAATGGTGCCGCTCTCATTCAAAAGCAGCGTACTCCCCGTTTCCAGTCCGGCAACTTCATATGTGAAATCACTTTCTGCTACCAACAGGACCTCTATGGGCTCCCGCCCGGCGGCATCCAATAGTTTACCTGCCTCTGTGTACGTATGTAAGGTAAACTGCATTTCCTCTTTTGCTTTTAAATATTTTGCCAGACTTTCCAAATAATCTTTTTCACTGTCAAATAGCGCCAATACTTTTTTCTTCAATCTATCCCTCCTTTTTACCCGGTAAGAAACCTGCCTCCTTTTACAGGAAAAGCCCCATTCTGCACATGTACCAAAAAACGCCGATAAGCAACGGTCCCGCCATGCGCAGGGAAGCGTCCTTTTTCAAATGCATGTTTTCTTTTGTCCAATAAGGCTTACAGATTCCTAACAACACCACATCCGCAGCGTAGGAAAATAAATAACCGATTCTTTCCTTTAAATTTCCCATAAGCAAAAGCTTACAAAGCCCGATTGTCGCCGCCACAAGCAAACTTCTCACAAATACCGGTACACAATCACCACTTTCCAAAAAGGCTGCGCATACCGCGCACAGTTTCACATCTCCGGCACCCAGTACACCGATTTTGAAAAACGGGTACAAAACCACTGTTGTAATACCGGTGCGCACAAGCAACAACAGAAGTGACATGTAAACAGAACTGTTGATACCCACCTTTCCTATTGTGACCGCCACCGCCAACAACAAGCCGATTCCTGTCAGCCAATTAGGTATTTTTGCTTTGCGGTAATCAAAGTAACAGGCGATTCCCAAAAGCAATACAAGAAAAATAATACTACCCCCTCCTTATTTGATTTTTATAACGGCTTTCTTTGAAAGCACACTTTCCATACTGTAAAAATGGAATTCTGCGGGAGAAACTCCCAAAACCGGAAAAAACTTTCCGTTAGATACATTAGACCTGCAACAGACCGTTACAAGTTGTAAGTTGGATTATAGACACATAAAAATCATTTGTAAAGTACCTTTTTTAAAATAAATTATTTTTGTTACTTTTTTACATGGATTTAAAAAAATTCCACGTGTAAAGTCCCAGAACCCCTGGAAATCCAAGGATTGCGACTGTCAAAACCGTAACCGGACCCAATACCACATGGCTGACAATTCCTACCGAAAGAAACCATCTGTTAATCAGATAAACAGCCAGGGTTCCCGTTACTGCACGCAGTACAAAATCCATTAACCATTCTGCCTGTTTTTTTATGGCAAGTACTAATAATATACCGGCCAAAACAGCTACTCCCACTAATACTGCAGTCTCATTCCCCATTCCATTTGTTCCTTTCCATACTTGTCTTTTCAGTGTATGCCCCTCCAATCCCGGTTATGCTTTTTTTGATTTGTCAGTCATTGGAAACCATCGGAATATTTAGGTAAATTATGGCTATACTTATAGCAGAAAACCATTTTGGAAGGAAAAAAACATGAAAATATTATTTCGTCAGGAACGTTTACAGGACTTGCCTGTGGAAGAGGACTTTTCACACTCCACCCTCAAAGAGGACATAGAAAAAACCCGCTACGCTTTGGAAATCGCATACGCGGGTTTTGATAACGCAACCAATTTTGATATGATTGATTGTTATATTTACGAAGTCAATTCGCTGTTAAAAAGATACAAGTATTTAATCGAACTGGCTGAGGCTGAAAAGCAACCCGTACCGGAGTTATGCCCGAAATCCCCTATTCGCGCCCTGATCGGCCATGTTTTCGGCTAAACTGTTTTTGCCGTAGGTCAATCCTGCATAAACCGTCTGGGAGTTCTGCATTACAGGCTCGGATTCGTCCTGTTTTGCAAGCTCCCTGTAAGCGGTAAGAAGCTTTTCGATGACCATCTTCACATTATCTGTATGGCTCTTTTCTTTGCGAATATCTGCCTTGGTCAGCTCCCTGTTGCAATACAAATACAGGGAAAGCAACGCCGGCGCAGGCTCATACTCCAGATTCAGGGAAGAGATTAATTCCCCGATACATCCTCTGACTCTTCTTAAGGATTCTCTGAATTCTGTAATATTCTCTTCTTTTAAATGATTCTGTGCATCCTCTAAATAGCTTAAAACCATCTCATATAAAATTACGATTAATTCTGTTTTATTTGCCTGGGTAATCCGTAATGTAAATTGCTGTTTGCACTCTTTTGTCATACTGCCTCACATTCTGCCGCATGCGCGGCTAATCCGTTACTGTAATAACTGCAATACCTGGGAAGGTCTTTCATTGGCCTGTGCCAGCATGGAAGTACCTGCCTGGGTCAGTACCTGATAGGTGGTGTAATTGGTCATTTCTTCTGCCATATCCACATCCATGATTCTGGAATATGCCGCAGTCATATTTTCACTGGTAACATCCAAGTTGCTGATACTGGTTTCCAGACGGTTCTGGTATGCACCCAAACGGCTACGTACGGAAGAAATATACTCTACCGCACCACCCATACGGGAAAGCGCATCCTGTGCACCAGCTTCAGTGGACACATCCAGTTTATCAATACCCATGTTTAAGAGATTAATTTCGGGAATCCGTACCTCTAAAACCTGTCCCTCGTTGGCACCAATCTGCAATCTCATGGGACCGATACCGGTAACGTCGATATTCACATCCCCAATATCAGTAGTCTGTGCTGCAGCTACCCCGGTCAAATCCAGTTTCATTTCAAATTCGTCGCTCGCCTTTAAGGTAACCACATTGTCCTTAATATCTGCTACGGCAATATCGGTAGGGAACCCGGTTCCGAAATTGGCGGTAAAGGAATCAATATTACCGTCTGCGTCATAGGTAACTGCCGCACCGGTTAAAGCATACTCTTTTACGGGAACACCGTCGGAAGCATAGCTTACTTTTACTTCTTCCACACTGGTATATGCCTTCATGTCAAATTCGCCGTTTAAAAGCTGCTGGCTGTTAAATTCGGTTGCATTGGCTACTCTTTCAATTTCTTCACTTAATGCAGCCACTTCTTCCTGTACCATCTCTCTGTCCGCATCGGTCATGGTGCCGTTGCTTGCCTTTACGCACAGCTCATTCATACGTTGAACCATGTCCTGAATTTCAGAAAGAGCACCGTCGGCGGTTTCAATAATGGAAATACCGTCGCTGGCATTCTGGTTTGCTTTGGAAAGCCCCTCTAACTGCGCATTCATTCTCTTTGCCATTGCCATGCCTGCGGGGTTGTCCTTGGCATTGTTGATTTTTAATCCGGAAGAAAGTCTCTCCAGGGATTTTGCCAGCAAATCATCACTGTTAGAAAGTGCATTGTTGGATATCATTGCGGATACGTTGTAATTGATTCTCATGTTTATTCCTCTTTTCCGTGCCGGGTTTGTCTGTTCGGATTTGTGTCAGGCACAGACACAATCCTTTATTCTATACTGTTAAGGGCAGTCTTGAAGGCGCTGATTGCCAGGCCTGCCACTTTATACAAATCTCTGGTTTCTTCTTCGCTGCCGCCTTCCTGTGTCAGATATTCGGCGCGGCTGCTTTCCACTACCTGCAAGGAGCCGGTCGCCATACCTGCATTTGCCAGTCTGCCGGTAAAGCTTTGCATTGCCTCATGCAATACCTGAAGGGTTTCTTCTCCCGTACCGGTAAAATAACCGCTTACCAGATTTTCATTCAGGGAAAACTCACCTGCCAAAGAACCGTAATATTCGGACTTGATGCTTACCTGTATGCGTCCGCTTTCGGAAGAATCATGTACCAGCTTTAAGTGTACTGCGGTTAGTTCCCCATCTATCATCTGAGGTAAATCATATTCTTCTTCGGTGGCACGTACGCCCTGCAAATGTAACTGCTTGTACATCAGCTGCATGGCTCTGACATCCAGGCTGCCTGCTTCAGGTGCAAACGTCATGTCTCGCACCAGCGTTTCTGCCTTAGTAAGCATTTCACCATAGGCTTCCTTAAAGCTTTCACGGTTTGCAAAAATCTCTTTATCCTCTGCTCTTTCTCCTGCTGCCTCTTCTTTTTCAGAAGCACTGTCTATGGAGAAAATGTCGTCTGCAAAGAAGTTTTCTACTTCCTCTGTGGCAATTCCTTTTTCTGACATGTCCGTCATCTTTTTATAGGGCTTCAAACTGTCTTTGCGGAGCGCATCAGCTGCCAACAGATTGTCCATGGTTACGGGTTGCTCCAGTTTCTTTAAAAAGTGGTAAGCATCCTCTTTTACATTTACAATCTCTCTGGCTTCGGCAAGTCTTCTTTCCCTGTAAGCCGCATCAATCTGGGTATCAATGGATACACCCTGCTCAATGGCTTCTTTCAGACCACCAAAGCTTTCGTCCACGGTAATGTCCACGCCCTTTACCTTGCCTGTACGGACTGCGGACAACAGATTGGCAAAATTTAACTCTGCCTGTGTATCTACCAGTCTGCCGATAACGGCACCATCGGATTTTTCTATCTGGCGGAGCAGTCTGTGAATACCGATGTAAGAAGCTTTTTCTTCTTCGGTAATGGCACCGTTCTGTTCCAGATTGTAGAGGAAACGGCTGTATTTTTCACTGTCCTCTGCGTAGGTATCTCTTTTGGAAAGGAAGCTGTCCAGTTCTTCCATGGAAGTTTCCAAAGGATGAATGCCTTCCCGGATCATTTCAAGGACTGCGGAGGGTGTCATCTTCTCTACCACACGTCTGACTACTTTATCTGCACCTTTTACCGCCAGCAGGTTCTCTTCGGTCAGCTCCATATGGTTGTAGCTTAAGCTGCGGACTGCCTTGCGGTTTTCATCGGTCAAATCCATGCCCATACCTGTCAGGAGTTCATCCACATTTCGGAACGCTTTCTTAATACTGTCCCCCATATCGGCTCTGGGTGCGGTCCACATGGTTTCATAGGCTTCTCCTGCCTGTTTGTAGGCCTCCTGCAAGGATTTACCTGTTTCGTAGATAGTGTCTACGGTAAAGCTCTCTCCTAAAGAAAGGATTCTTCCCAAGGATGCGGCGGGCAAATAAGGAATTTCCCTTGTTTTACTTAAGGTCTCCCTGCAAAGGTCTATGGGGAATGTTACCCCTGCTGCCCCGGCAAAACCGTTTACTTCCTGTTTGGTTCCTGCCTTAGCACCGGCCTGTTGTTCTTCCAGTGCTTTTAAAGCATCTATTGCTTCCTCCATAGGGGCGGTATCAATAGCAAAGCCACTCTTTAAAAGCTTTAAGTTTGCCTCTACCGTCATATGGAGACGTATCTCTTCTAATTGTCTTCTGGCAGTGATATTTTCCGGAGTTTCCTCCACTGAAAACGCTGCCTTGTATTGTTCCTCGTAAGAAAGATAACAGTCCACTGCACGGCGGTAAACACTCTTGGGATTTGCCAGATTGGCTTCCCCCGCACTTTTTCCTTCTGCAATGGCTCCTGCGATTGCCTGTAATATATCTTCGTCGGACGCCGGAAGCTTTACTCCCTTAAGCGTCTGCATTCTGTCAAAGTTTTCGGCGGTAAGAGGAACCCCTTTTTCGATAAGCCACATACCGTCTGCCATGGTTTCCTCTGATACGGCAAACCCGGCATCCTGTATGATTTTTTCCACCTGGGTCTGCAAGCTGCCTGTACTGTCCATAGAGGCTTTCTGCGCATAATAACCGGGCATTTCTTCCGCAAAATAACCCTTTGCCTGACGGTCGGCATCTGCCGCACCTGCATGTCCTGCCAGATACAGGTTGTCAATCTGGGGCTCCATCTCGTTGGTCACCATGTATTTCATGGTGCCTTCTGATAATGCGGTCAGTTCCTGTGCTCTGGTAAACGCATTAAGCGCCTGCTCTGCATTTGCCCGGGTCATGGGAATATCTTCCTTTGCAAAAGCCTTGGTCAACTGTTCCGCAAAAGCCTGACTGCCTGTAATCTGCGTAAGCTGCTCTGTGTTCACAGTATCGGTATAACCGGCAATGTTAACACCTGCTTTCATCAGCTCTGCCTTTATGGTATCTACAATGGTTACAGTCGTTTCCATATCGATGTCTGAGATATCGTAGCCTTCTTCTTGCAGCTTGGCAAAATCTTCGTCAGACATAGAATTGGACATTACTGTCATGTAGTTACGGTACAGCGTGATATCGGTATCACCTGCAGCCTGCATCACTTCCTCTGCTGTCCTTCCTTGGACTCCACGGCTTTTTTGAAAACCGTATGCAGCGTTATCCGTAACTGTTCCAGAAATGTCCCATGCATAACCGCTTCCCGCTTTTACTGTTGCGGTAGACGGATTCTGATATGTGGTTGTAACCTTGTCTACATTTGAAGAGGGTGTGTTTGGAAATGTAATTTGCATAAGTCGTCCTCTCTTGCAGCTTCGGTAATGGGCATCTTGCCCGATAATATCTTTGTTTACGGAAAAATCCGTTTCCCGTATGAAAAAAGGTGAACGCTTCCTTGCGCTCACCTTTTATTTCGTCATACTTCTCTGTTTTCTTAACCTTTGCAAACCAAATAGTGTTAAGGACTAAATGAAATCCTTTTCTCTTAAAATAATCATGTCTTCATCATCGTATCTCTTTGCCAGCAATACATCAAAGAAATGGCCTACGGTTTTTCTGTTTGCATTCCAGATGGCATCATCCACCAGCTCTTTGACTTCCGCAACCGTTACGGCATGTTCACTGGTCTGTCTCTCTGCGATGCAGGTGTGCAGTGCCAGAACGCCCATATCATCAATACTGTATTCCTGCTCTCTGGCATATTCTTTTGCAATTTTCACCAGTGTTGCATTGTCTAAAGGTTCTAAGTCAATACGGATTGTGAAACATTCTTTTAAGAATTCATTGTTCTTAAGCAGCTTGTTCGCAGCCTTTTTGGTATCCTCCATCACGATAATGATACCGTTTTCATCCTGCTCCAAAGCGCTTCTTAACTGCTCTGCGGTTTCTTTCTTTAACGTACCTGCTTTTTGAATAATCAAAGCACCGTTTCCGAGCTTCTTAATAATCTCATCCACATCCTTGCGGTTTAAAGAGGTACCGGATATCTTTGCAATCTTACCGGAGAAATTGCTGTCAGTCTGTTGTACTTCTTTAATCAGATTCTTGGCTAAGGTCATGGTATCCATGCCCTCTTCACCGGTGATAAGCACATTTCCTGTGTAGGCAGCCAGTGAAATATTATCAATAGCCTCAACAATCTGCTCTTTGGTAGGCTGGCTCTGAATATATGCAGCAAAAAGCTGTTCTTCTTCCGGTGACATATCTCGTACATTTTTCTTTTCCCGGGTCATTCTTGCAGAAGGATTTTTACCCTTCGGACGCCTGCTGTCTCTGTCAGCAGCCTTCTTGTCTTCGTCGTCTTCCCCGGCTTCGTCGGATTCCTCATCAACAGATTCCCCGGTATTTTCTTCGTCACCTTCTTCGGTTTCTTCCTCGGATTCGGATTCTTGTAAATCCTCTTCATCCGGTTCTGCTACAAATTCTTCCGGTATTTCGTCGCCTGTAGCTTCTTCCTCTTCAGGTTCTGCCTCTTCCTCGTCAAACGCCCCGTCAGCAGACATTTCTTCCGGATATTCCTCCAAAATGGGTTCTTCGGAAATTTCGGGTTCTTCTGTATACTCCTCTTCGGAAGTTTCCACGGGTTCCTCCATGGGTTCTTCTTCAATATCCTCAAAGACTTCTTCAGAGTCCTCTTCGAACATCTCTTCCGTACCGGCTTCTTCGATATCCTCTGTTTCCGTTTCTTCCAATTCTTCGATATCTGCGATTTCTTCCAGTCCTTCAAACTCTTCGGACTCTGTGTTTTCTTCCGGTTCTGCATCAGAATCGGTTAAGGCTGCACCGGCGATAACAGCGGCACCGCTCACTGCGGCAACGGCAGCTGCATTTAAGTCATATTCTTCGCCGGTCAGTTCTTCCGGCATTTCTCCTTCAAACAGTGGCTCTGCAGCTTCTGCATGCATGGCTTCTTCAATCATTTCATCATCGATAGAATCTACCGTGCCGTTTTCCAGCTGCTCTAACAGACCGTCCCTGACTGCCACATCAAACTCGGTAAACATGGCACCTGTCTGTTCTTTTACTCGCTGACGGACAGCTTCCATGCGCTTCTGTTCACTGTCTTTCTTTAGTTTTTCCCATTCTACCAGAACATCTTCCAGACAAATCTGTCCGGTAATCTGCTTCTCAATTTTTTCTGCTTCCGGCATAACCATGCTAATCTGTCCGTCATAATCCATGCCCAGCATCTTGTCAAATTTGGTAGGCTTGGGTTCAACATGCCACTCTGTCATGTCCCCGGTCCGGGAAGATACCAGTACTTCCTGCGGTGCAGGTTCTTCTGTGGGCGTATCGTTCATAGCTTCTGCTTCTGTATCGCCCTGTACTTCTTTTCGCATTTCTTCCAAAATACGGGTACCTGTGATATCAATTTCACCGGTTTCTCCAAAGAAAACTTCTTCTACTTTGGTTTCCTGCGGATCTCCAAACTCTTCTTCCATCTCATCCGGTAAATCAATAATACCGGTTTCCTGTTCCATAAGGGAAGCTTCTTCAAATATGGTATCGGACTCCTGCATGGTATCTTCGACTGTTTCCTGTACCGTTTCTTCTGCGGACAACTCTGTTGCCGTAACTTCTCTTTCTGCCTCTGCTGCTGCCAGTGCTTTTTCACTTTCAGCCCTCGCCATATCTTCTGCAGAAGGACCTTCCCAGAGTTCCTTCATATTCTCAGCAAGCTCTTTCTGGATATTGATGGTGTCATACTGTCCCACATTCATGAGCTTCACCTGAATATCCAGTTCTTCCTGAGGAATTATTTTGGTAGGTGCATTGGCCAGGTCTTCTTCCCTTACTTTTTCCTGCACAGGTTCCTCCACTACAGGTGCTACAGGACGGCGGTTGCCCTTCATATTGTCATACTTTTCCTGTTGTTCTTCGGTTAAGGGCTCGTGTAAACGCTTTAATTCTAAAGCCTTCATCACATATTTGCCTTCTCCGAACCACAAAATCAGCTCATCACATTCTTCCACACAACGGGTGCCTAAGCCGATACGATGATATAAATATGCCAGTTCATAAGCCCATTTCTCGGTATAATCCTTAGCTTTTAACTCTTCCAATACAGCAATACGCTCTTCTAAGCTGACTTCCTGGGCTTCATACAATTTGTACTGCAATACATAGCGTCCGCTGTCTTTGGGTGCTACCTGTACAAATTCTTTATAATATTCTACCGCAGGCACAAAGTCTTCCATCTTGATAGAAAGCTCACACAGGGAGTACACAATGGAACGTCCGCCGGGATGTCTGTCGTACGCTAAAAGAAGCATATCCCTGGCATCTTCGTAACGGCGGTTAATTTTGTAAAGGTCACTAATGGTACATAACATCATGACACTTTTCACACGACGCCAGTCAATGGTATCTGCCAGTGCGGCTGCTTCTGCATACTCTCCTTTTGCAATTAATGCTCTGATTTCTTCGGATCTGATTTTATATTCGTACTTGTCCACGGTATTTGCCTCTCTTTTACTACGTTACCGGTATCTACTTTATGTTTATGCATAAAAAATTCCACTATTCCTTCCTAAGTTTATCATATACTGTTGTATTATGTCAAAAAAATAATCGAGGAAAATGCACAAAAAATACAAGATATTGTGCATTTCCTCGATTAAAGGTTACTATATGTCGTAATTTAGCGTTTTACTGTACTCTTGTTAAGGTAAAAGGATACTCAATGCCGGGGATATCACTTTCAAACGTACCACCCTCGGGAAGGGAGATTGTTAATGTATTACCACTTACGGTAAATACATCATAGGTGCTGTAATCAATATAGTATTCGGACATGTAAAGCTTATCGCCTTCGGTTTCATATACACCGGAGGTTTCCATGGAAGAAGTTGCATCATCCACCAAAGAATCCACATCCAGTTCTTCTTCAATAGCTTCGTTTAAATACTCTTTCAGAGACATTCCATACATTTCTACGAACATTTCATCCATTTCGTCCATGGTAATACCATAATCATCACACATAGCTTCGATTTCATAGTTGATATAATCGTCAATCCAAACAGTAACGGTTTCCTTGAAAGAATCCTTATCTACATAAATCATGTAGGAACCGTCTTCGGTAAATTCAAACATCATATCAATTACGAAGGGAGAGGTAAAGGTCTCTGCATCTGCACCGATTTCTTCTGCCATCATTTCGGTAACATCCAATTCGATGCTCCATACGCCCAGAATCGGATTTGCTGCATACATTTCTTCGGTAATGGTGTTCAGTGCGGCAGTTAAATCAGAATTGCCGGGATATACTTCCAGCGCATCGTTTAAGATTTCTACTGCATAGCTGTAATCACCCCATGCAACATAATCGTTTGCATCGGAAATAATAGCATCGATTTCACCCTGCACTTCTGCTTCTTCAATTGCAGTCAGTTCATTTAACAGTTCTTCATCATCCGGAAGAATGGTAAGTGCATTATTGATTACGTCTTTTGCAGTGTAGTAATCTTCATAGCTTACATAATTCTGTGCTTCTGTGATTGCTTCGCTTCTAACGGTATCCTTAATTTCGGTAATAGCCGCCTGCGCATCATCATAGCATGCTGCATCTTCTTCCACTACGTTTGCGTATGCTGCCAGTGCGTCTGCATATGCACCGTCGTTTTTGTAGCTTTCGGCTTCTTCAAATGCTTCACGGGATACTTTCACTGCTTCGATTGCAGCAATCTTTTCTGCAATTTCTTCGTCCTCAGCTAAAATACTGTCATACAGGGTTTCCAGTGTTTCGCTAACGGTATCATACTCTACATCTTCTGCACCGCTTAAATATTTATCCACCATATCTACGGCATAGGTCTTAGCCTGTTCTTCTACGTCAGCCTTATCCTTATCGCCAACTTTTTCATAAAGCTCTACAACCTGGTCAATGTCACCTTCTGCAAATGCGTCTGCAACTTTTGTAATCGGTCTGTTAAACCAGATAAGTGCAAAAATACCTGCGCCTGCAAGTAACAGTACCAAAAGAAGTACTACAACGATAATAGGTGCCTTACTCTTTTTCTTGGGCTGAGGTACTGCAGGGGGTACCGGAGACATAGGTGCCTGCATAGGGGGTACCTGATTCATAGGCTGTGCCTGCATGGGGGGCACCTGATTCATGGGCTGTGCCTGCATGGGAGGTACCTGATTCATGGGCTGTGCCTGCATAGGTGCTGCATTCATGACGGGCTGTGCTACGGGTGCCTCTGCTACGGGCTCTGCTGCAGGTGCTGCCTCTGCTACGGGCTCTGCCACAGGTGCTGCCTCTGCTACGGGCTCTGCCACAGGTGCTGCCTCTGCTACGGGCTCTGCTGCAGGTGCCTCTGCTACGGGCTCTGCTGCAGGTGCCTCTGCTACGGGCTCTACAACAGGTGCTGCTTCTGCCACAACCTGCTGGCTACCGCAGAATCCACAGAACTTAGAGCCGTCACTGATTTCTTTTCCACAATTGATACAAAACATGTTTTTTCTCCTCTCTTCTTTCTAAAAGGTTATTGGGTTTCTTTTGTAAGTACAAACGGATATTCCACACCGGGGAACACTGCCGGAGCATCTGCTCCCTCCGGTATATCCAAAGTCAGGGTATTACCTTCTATTGTATAGATATCATAACGGTTTTCGTCAATTTCCGTTCCGTCAGACATATGTAATTTTTCTCCCTTTACTTCATATATGCCTTCACTTACCATATTTTCAACCATCGCATCCAAATCCAGCTGCGCTTTTGTAGCATCAAACAGATACTCCGTTATACTGCAACCGTATTCTTCCTCAATGATGAAATCTGCATCTTCTCTTGTCAGGCCTTCTGCTTCAAATTCCACGTACATATCCTCTACAGAATATGCAACATAATCATCCAGCCAGCCATCAAAGCTATTCACAAAAGAGTCTTTATCTACGTACATTTTGTAGGTACCCTCTTGTGTAAATGTAAATACCACCTTTACCACAAACTCTGAATCCATACCGGTATATGCTTCACCCACTGTGGTATTCATGGCTTCTGCGAGATCACATTCCATGCTCCAGCTTCCGATAAGTTCTGCTGTGGTATCCTCTTCTTCAGGCTTACCGCATCCGCTGATGGAAAATGCCAGTAGCAGGGTCAGGAGCAACGCCATCCATCTTTTTCCTTTTTTCATCCTTCCTCCTCATACTCTTTTACACCTATACTCTATAATGAAGCGGTGTCCGCATTGTTTTTATTATAGTCGTACACTTTAGTACTGTCAATTGTTAGCAGGATAAAATCTAATGCCCTGCATCAAAATATCATTCTGCTATAAATCGTTCCTTGTATTTATCCCAACAGATCAGACAATTCTGCAAACTGCTCCAGTGTCAGTGCCTCTCCTCTAATGGTGGGTGACAAGCCCATCTTCTCCAAAACCTCCGTTACCTTTTCCCTGGAAAGTGGAAGATTCTGTGCATTGGCAAGTCCGTTGGCAAGGGTTTTCCTGCGCTGGTTAAAGGACGCCCGGATTAATGAGAACATATATTTTTCATTCTTTACCTTTACCGGCGGCTCTTCATAGCGGGTCAGTCTGATGACCGCACTGCCTACATTGGGTCTGGGAATAAAACAGTTGGGTGGCACTATCGCTACAATTTCAGGCTTTGCATAATACTGTACCGCCAAAGACAGTGCACCATAGTCCTTGGTGCCGGGCCCTACCTGCATGCGGTCAGCCACTTCCTTTTGCACCATAATGGTAATGCTCTTTAAGGGAACCTGATTTTCAAACAGCCCCATAATAATAGGGGTGGTAATATAATAGGGAAGATTCGCCACTACCTTTACAGGCTTTCCCTGATTCTTTTCCTCTACGATACGGTTTAAATCCACTTTTAAAATGTCTTCGTTAATAATCGTAACGTTATCATATTCGGACAAGGTTTCTTCCAGAATGGGTATCAGGTTTTTATCGATTTCTACCGCAACCACTTCCCCGGCACGCTCTGCCAGATACTGGGTCATGGTACCGATACCGGGACCGATTTCCACTACACAGTCCTCTTTGGTAATCTCTGCCGCATCCATGATTTTTTCCAGCACATGGGTATCAATTAAAAAGTTTTGACCATATTTTTTCTGGAAGTTGAAATTGTATTTCTGTAACACTGCTATGGTATTCTGGGGTATCCCTAATGTTGCCATGAAGACCTCCTTGTATATAGTTCTGCCCATGTCGGCACAAAACCGGACTGCACCGCCACCCTCTGGGAACGGATGTGGGACTCTGCGGTTCCGTAAAAAGGAACCTTGCCTCTGTTTAAAATTTCTTCTTTCAGCGCTGTCACCAAAAAGGTGCCCAGTCCTCTGTGCTCTCCGGCAGGTAACACATTGATGCCTATCTGCCACATATCCGCACTATCAGCACTGGCTCCTGCCATGCCTAAGATTTCACCCTTTTCTTCCCAAGTGACCGCCAGCATATCCGGTGAAGTCTCTATAAAGGAAAGGGCTTCTTTGAAACGGGCATCGCCACGGAAGATTTCCAGTTCTTCTTTTTCGTACCAGCGAAGTGAACCTGTATCCGTAAGTACTGTTTCGCAGGGCTCTTCCTGTACAGTCAAATATCTTTCGACTACAGTGACCTCCTGCTTGGAGGATTCCGTTCCTGCTGCCGGATTCTCTTTTAGAGATGTACCAAGTGGTAAATAAAAATGATGTGCATCCGCCACTTCGTGCCCGTATTCAGCCAGCATTCTATCTAAAGCCCTGATGTTATCCGGTTCGAAAAACCATGCCGCATCCGCACTTTCAAAGAAGTTGCGGTTTTTTATCAGAAAGCTTTCGTCATCTGCATTGACTACCAGTTTACCGCCAACCACCAAAATTTTCAAGAAGCAATCGTCACCTCTGAAAATCCTTCGATTGGGATGGTAGGCTTTTTTTGCCAGAACGGGTTCTCTGTTCTTTAGTTCTTCCACGGTACAGCTGTAATCATAGGATACTTGTCTGTACCAGATTTCTTTGATGTCATGTGTTGTCATAGAAAGTCCTTTTTTCTGCTTTTTTAAGGAAAGATATTTTATTCCGGTTCACTATAAATGCTGAAATCCGCTGTTAAACCATTGTTATATATAGTTCTCCACCTATCCTCCATAATACCCCATTCACTGTTTTCATTATAAAGAAGATTCCATATCTCTTCTTTCGTAAGTTCATCGCTCCTGCCGATTTCCTCGCCATTTACAGTCCAAATCCATACCTCTTCCTGGGTTTCCTCGTCATATGGCAACAGGTCTTCCATCAACTCCCTGATCATAACAAACTCACCATCCCGGTATTCAAATTCCGCCCAGCTGTGCGATGCCGCAGTATTACGCCACTGGCTGAGAATTAGTTTGTTTTCTGTATCAATAGCAGGGTTTGGAATATCAGTAAAAGTCGGTGCTTCCACAAAACCATTGTCTGTTTGCAAAAAACAGTAATATGTCAATAGCCCTTGTGTACCATGGTGCCCGGTACAAATTAACAGGTCAGAGATTTCATCAAAATTTACATCCGTATAAACAAATTTATTTTTGGCAGAAATCCGTGTTCCATTACCGCCTTCCCCTTCTACACGAATCACTTGTGCTTCATCGCCGGTTCCTTCCCGGGAAATCACCAGCACGCCATCTTCCAAAAAGGAGTTTTCGTTTTCATAATCTGATACTAACCACTCAAAGACCCAACCATCCAATCTAAATCGATTATAGATAACCGGCTCCCCCTTCAAAAGTTCGTCAAAAGAAACCTTTGCCTCCATAATATCAGGCGTAATTTGGAAACCGTCCCAAACACATATCTCCAACAAGCCATTCTCCTCCACAGGCATTTCCGGTTCTGTCAGAGACTCTTCTGTTTCAAATTGTTCCGGCACAGATTGCTCTTCCCCAGTCGTTTCTTCTGTGGTTACTTCCAAAATCTCCTCACCACAATACTCTGCATCCTGTGTTTCGACGGATAACTCTATATTATCTTCCTTTTCCACTACTCCACAACCATTTAATATTAACAAACAGCATACACTTACAAAACATAAAACTCTTTTTAACAACATAACAAACCTTCTATACTAAATACTTCTCTTTCAGTGCCTCTCTCTTCTCTTTTGTCAGCCCCATCTCCTGCTCTAAGAACGCATCTACACTGCCGCATTCTTCTTCCATTACCGCAAACACAGTCTCTGCGTAGGCACGGTCTACGGTAAACAACAATTTCACTGCCGCCGCGGTAGCCTGCCCCTGTCGCGTAGTCAAATCCATACCGGCGGTAACTGCCCGCATCAGATTATCCACATCTTCTTTACCGAACTCATTGATTTTGATATAGTCTGCCAAAATCTGTTCCCTGGGAATATCTAACGCAGACAAAAGCAAAATGGTGGCCACGCCTACACGGTCTTTTCCGGCAGTACAGTGCCAGAGAACAGCCCCCTCCTTCTGCTCCAGTAAAATAGTAAAGAATTTTGCATACCGTTCTCTGGAAAAAGGATTGGTAATCAGATTTTTGTACATATTCTGCATATAGGCAAGAGGTGTGCCTCCGTTTTCCTGCAAGGTAGAAATCACATTACGGATCATATCATTACCGTTTTCCGCTTCTTTTTCACGGGTAATGCCCATGGTTTCCTCTTCCAAAATCGGATGGCTCACATAAGTAATACCCGGAAGTTGCGGATCAGGTTTCATTTTTTGTTCTGCATTGGTACGAAAATCTATGATGGTAGTCAATTCGTACTCTTTAAGCAGAATTTCTTTGTCTGCGTTGGTTGCCTCTGCCAATGCACCGCTCCGTATCAGCTTGTGGGGTTTTATGGTGCGCCCGTCCTTGGTACGATATCCGCCCAAATCTCTGGTATTGCAAAGACCCTCTAAGGAAATGCGTACCGGTTCTTTGATCAAACCGTCCTGTATCTGTAGCATTTCTTTTACATCTAAAAGGCTGTCGTATTTGGCATATAATAAACGTTCCAGTTCCGACGTCGGCGCAATCAAATCCGGCACCATAATGGTCTTTAGTCCTGCTGCGTGGGCGGAACGGATACCGTTGGCGGAGTCCTCTATGGCATAAGCTTCTTTTGGGTTAACACCCAGCCCTTCACAAGCCTTGAGATAAATATCCGGTTCCGGCTTTCCGTGCTCTATCATATCTCCACCAATAACTATTTCAAAATATTCACGGAGTCCGGCTCTGTCTAAATGCTTAATCACCCCGCTCCTACTTGTGGAAGATGCCAGTGCAATCCGGTAGCCGGCTTCCTTTAAATAAGTCAGAAGCTCTCTGACACCTCTCTTAAGAGGCAGTCCCTCTTTTTCAATTTTATCCTTTACAAGGTCCCCGCATTTCTTGTGATACTCCTCAAAAGGAAAATCCTCGCCGCAAACCTTTAAAAACAAGGCTTTGGTATCCCGTATATTGAGTCCGATGCAGCCCATCACGGCTCCTTCGGCATTTTCTATTCCTTTTTCCATTAACAATTGTGTGCCCGCCTCCATAAAAAGACGCTCCGTATCAAACAACACACCATCCATATCAAAAACAACTGCTTTTTGTATCATTGATTTTACCTCTGTTTTCAAGGTAGTTCTGTCCGTAATCCTTTGCAAAACTTTCCTTATAATGTTAAAAATAATTTTGTACCCGGTATTTGCTCTCCGTTATTTATCAGTAAAAGCTTTCTTACTAAAAAGGGCTGTAAATACGCTTTTACCGCTTCTTTATCTGCCACTTCATAACTACCGTCCGTCAGTACCAAAATCACTTTGGAACGGGCATAAAATAATTTTAACTGTCTGAACAGCTCATCCAGGGTTTTGGTTCCGGTTTCTGTCTCCAACTGCTTTTCAAAAGCACTTCCCGTTAACAGATACATCATGGGAATCACTTCTTTTTCTATGCAGTCTTCCGAAATCCATTTTATCAGGTTTAGACGCACATTACGGAAGGTATCATCTTTCTTTAACATCTGTGCGATTTTTTTCAAGTCCGCTTTTAGCTCCTCCACAGGGATATGCCCATCCGCTACTATTGCCATTTCTAAAATGCCTCCGTTAAAGTTACCCGGCGCATGCAGAATGCGGGTTACGGCGTTTTTTATTTGTAAAACCTGTATATCTGATAACATGTGTTTCTCCCTGTCCGCGATAAGTAAGAATTCGTCCCTTTTTACCAATATCTATCATATCATAAAGAAGTACACCTGACAAATGCCTATTATTGCACACTTTTTTCTTTTATTGTGCGTTTTTTGAAAAATTATTTTTGATATTGTGCGGATATTTTTCTATAAAAACAATTGCACCTATGTTACAATGTACTTATCCAAAAACACGGGGGGCGTACCCGTCATATACATAGGAGGAATTCAATATGGAATTTATTGAAATTATGTTGAAAGTAGTACCTTTCGTCATTATTGCTATCCTGCTACTGATTGTTTTCTTTACAGGATATGTAAAAGCTTCACCGGATACCGCATACATTATTTCCGGTCTCCGCAAAAAGCCCAAAATCTTAATCGGCCGTGCCGGTGTGAAGATTCCTTTCTTAGAGAAGAAGGATGAACTGAACCTGCAGCTGATTCCCATTGATGTGAAAACATCCAGTGCAGTACCTACTGCGGACTACATTAACATCCGGGTAGATGCAGCGGTTAATGTTAAAATCAGCACCCAGCCCGAGTACTTAACTCTGGCTGCACAGAACTTCTTAAATAAGCAGACTGTTTATATTGCACAGGTTGCACGAGAAGTACTGGAAGGTAACATGCGTGAAATCGTTGGTAAGATGAATTTGGAAGAAATGGTCAGTGACCGCCAGAAATTCGCTTCCCTTGTAAAAGAAAATGCTGAACCCGACCTGGCTGCAATGGGTCTGGATATTGTCAGCTTCAACGTACAGAACTTTGTGGACAGTAACGGTGTTATCGAAAACCTTGGTGTGGATAATATTGTAAAAATCCAGAAGAACGCTGCTATTTCCCGTGCAGAAAGTGAAAAAGAAATTGCAAAAGCACAGGCAAATGCCCAGAGAGAAGCTAACGAAGCACAGATTGCGGCACAAACCGATATTGCACAGAAAAACAACGAACTGGCCATTACCCAGGCTGAATTGAAAAAAGTATCCGACGCCAAAAAGGCGGAAGCAGACGCTGCATACCAGATTCAGCAGGAAGAACAGCGTAAAACCATCGAAATTACCACTGCAAACGCAAACATTGCAAAGCAGGAAAAAGAAATTCTCTTAAAGCAGAAAGAAGCCGAAGTTATGGAGCAGGCTCTGGATGCACAGATTAAGAAAAAAGCGGAAGCTGAAAAGTTTGCTAAACAGCAGGAAGCAGACGCACAGCTCTACGAGCGCCAGCGTGAAGCAGAAGCAAAGAAATATGAACTGTTACAGCAGGCAGAAGCTTTAAAGATTCAGGCAGAAGCTGAAAAGTATGCCCGTGAACAGGAAGCGGAAGGTATCCGTATCAAGGGTCTTGCAGAAGCAGAAGCCATCCAGGCAAAAGCAGTTGCAGAAGCAGAAGGTATCGAAAAGAAAGCGGAAGCTATGGCAAAGATGGGCGAAGCCGCAGTACTGGAAATGTACTTCAAGGCCCTGCCCGATGTCGTAAAGAATGCCGCAGAACCTCTTACCAAGGTGGACAAGATTACCATGTACGGCGACGGCAACTCTACCAAACTGATGAAGGACGTCATGAATACCTTAAATCAGGTAACCGACGGCTTAAAAGAATCCACCGGTGTTGACTTAAATGCAGTACTCTCCGGATTCTTAGGCGCAGGTATGGCAAACCGTCTGGAAGAAAAAACCGCTGCACCTCAGGTAAAGGCCGCTGTTGCGGATACCACTGAGAGTGAAATGGTGTAAGATAACTACTATAAAAAGGCTGTTACTAAATCCCTAGGGGTTTAGTAGCAGCCCTTTATTTATGAGAAACTCTATAAACATTGTCTAAAAATACCGAAACTCCTCAATAAAGTGAATCACATTATAAAGCACCAGTATATCCATTTCTCCCCCGGCATCGTATTCTTCCATAAAAGGCAGAAGCTTACCGTTAAAGTAACGTAAATCCATTACATAAACGGTTTCGTAGTGTTCTGTCAGAAAAGGAATCAAACAATTGGCGTAGGAATCCTTTAATATAAATAACTTTTTGCCCTGTGCTTCCTCTGCGGTCGCACCGGTTTCAATACGGATAAAGGGCTGGTTATCATCCAGAAAATACGCATATTGGTTTTTGGTTTCCAGATGCTTCGGTTCAAATATAGTATCCTTGGCTTCTTCGGACAAATTGTAGTAAACCTGCATACCCGGAGAATTTGCCGGTTCACCGCTACCTGGCTGCATACCACCCCGCAAAGCCTGCGGCATATAAGCTTCTATGGTATCCTCTGCCACCGGCAAGTGGGTAAGGGAATGGAGCGTGCCCAGGAAATTGGTGGAAACCGTTTCTACCTCGTAAGGAACCGCTTCTACGCCCAGTACATCGGCCCACTGTTTGTAACCATAATAGGCACCTAAAGTAGTCCAATGATGGTCCGTAGCGTAATAAATCTTTTCTTCTTTGTGGGAAAGCAGGGTATCCGTTACATCAATAAATGCATCTGCACCCACAGTTTCTTTCACACGTTCTATATAATCTGTCTGGGAAAAAACGGATGCATGATCCGGTAACACTTCTGTGCGGATATTGTCTGCGGTAGGTACCAACATAACATAGAAACTGCCGTCTCCCCCACGATTTTCTTCCCAATCCTGTAATGTCTTCAAAAGGTCAAGCTTCGCTTGCATATCTTCTTCTTTATAGTCTTCAGGGGCATGATTTTCGATAAGTGTGCCGTCCTGGGCTAAAAATACGCCGTTCACTTCTTTCTTACCCAATGCCACATCGGTACAGGTTTTTACAAAGACCCAGCCATCCCTGCCTACAAACTGGTCCGTAATGTAAGTTTCGTAGTCCGTAGTATAAGAACCTGCAAAAAGACTCTCCAAACTAAAGGCAGGTCTTTTTGCCAACATTCGGTTTTCATAGGAAGAATAAATACTGTCTTGTTTTATAAAATCTGCTACCGTAAGCCCTAAAATCAGACCACCCAGTAGTAAAAGTGTAATAATCGCACTTATTTTTTTCATAAAGACCTCCTTTCTGTAAAGTACAGAGCTCTTGCAAAACAGAAGCCGCATTTCACTTGTAAATCGTTTCCCAAGGGTCTGTGCAGGAAAGCGATTTACAAATAAAATATCTGTTTTCTGTTTTATAAAAGGCTAACGTACTTTATTAGAATCTAAAATATAAAAACGGATTATAACTTGCATCCACAATATTGGCGATGGATAAAAGTAATATTGCGACTAAAAATAGTTTTTCTGCTACATCTAAAGTAATTCGTAATACAGTGCCGGCCTTGTTGGATTTTACAGAAACCGCATCGGCGGTTTCTTCATTCAGAGCACCATCAGAAAGGGCACTGGTCTTTGCCTTGAGCCATTCCACCGCTTTTTTACCCAGGGGCAGAGCCGCCACTATCAAAATTACAAACAAAACACTGTAATTACTAAAGGTATAGAGGGTGGCATCGTTTATAATACCTGCTTCTCCGAAACCAAACATAGCTTTTAAGAAGCGTACAATCTTTTCTGTCTGCTCCAGTGAGAAAAAGCACCAGCCGAACAACACCACTACCATGGCGTAGAGCCAGCCCAATACTTTGGGGACCCTTTGCAGGAATTTTCCCAAGAATATCTTTTCCAGTATTAAAAAGAGGGCAAACCACATACCCCAGAACAGGAAATTCCAACCTGCACCGTGCCAGATACCGGTAAGGGACCACACCACCAAGATGTTGAAAAGCTGACGGGGAAGACCTTTGCGGTTTCCGCCAAGCGGAATGTACACATATTCCCTGAACCAGCTGCTTAAGGTCATATGCCAACGACGCCAGAACTCGGTAATACTGGTTGAAATATAGGGATAGTTAAAGTTTTCCGGGAAATGAAAGCCCATAATCCGGCCCAAACCGATAGCCATATCGGAATAACCGGAAAAATCAAAATAGATTTGCAACGCATAGGCCAGAATACCCATCCATGCCATACCGGTGGTTAACTCTCCCACCGGAGTCTCGCTGGCCATGGTAAACAGCTGACCGATATTGTTGGCCAAAAGTACTTTTTTGCCCATACCGATGGTAAATCTGCGGGCACCTGCAGCCATATCCTCCAAAGATGCTTTTCTCTCTTTTAATTGCTCCGCCACATCCTTATACTTCACAATGGGTCCTGCAATCAATTGTGGGAACATGGAAACAAAGACGCCGAAATCCAGAATATTTTTCTGAGCCTTTACCTGCCCCCTGTATACGTCGATACTGTAGGACATGGTCTGGAAGGTGTAAAAAGAAATACCGATGGGCAGTGCCAAACTCAGTGGCTTGATACCTGCACCGGTCAGTGCATTGATATTGCTTATCAAAAAGTCCGCATATTTAAAAAATCCCAGCATACCGAGATTGATGATGATAGAGGATACCAACAGTACTTTGGCAGCCCTCTGTCCTCTGTATTTTTCTATGAAAAGTCCGTGTATATAGTCAGATACGGTAGAAAATAACATCAGGACTACATACACCGGCTCTCCCCATGCATAAAAAATCAGGCTCCCTAAAAAGAGGACGAGATTTCTCATCCTCTTGGGAACCACAAAATAACATATGAAGAATATCGGTAAAAACCGAAACAAAAAGAGTAAACCGGAAAATACCATATTTATTCTCCTTTGGAGTAATTATTCGGTCAGTGCGGTACGGATTGCATCCAGCGCCTTTTCGTTTTCTTCCTGGCAATAGGTGATGGTTGCTTCGTCTCCCTGTTCTTCCACAGAAGTGGTGTCACCACCTAACAGGATAAAGCATACATAGTTACCGAACGCTTCGATGCGGGAAGCCTGGGACTTTGCTACATGGGAAGGATACAGGCTGTTTTCTACCAGACTGTCTCTGTAAGTATTCAACGCTGCTTCCACTGCTTCTACCTGACCGTCTTTTGCCTTAATAATAATCATGGTATCGATATGTGCGCTCATCATAGGCATCTCTGCCAGAAAGTCATCATACATATCTGCAGAAATACCACACATGCTGCTAAGCATTTCAGCATCCAGCGCCATCTGCGGCCAGTAATTTTCACCTAAAACGTCTGTTACTGCGGTTTTTAAATCTGTCATGGCTACGTCTTTAAATACGTCTTCCGTGGTGTCGCCACCTGCATTGTTAGTTGCTTCAGTGCCTGTGCTTTCGGTGCCGGTAGATTCTGTATTGTTGTCGCTGTTATTGCCGCATGCAACTAAAGATACAGATAATACCACACCCAGTAATAATGCTGTTAATTTTTTCATAATGTCCTCTCATTCCGCCACATAATGTGACTAAAAAATAATAAATTTGGTTTCCGGGAACCGGATTTTATTACCAGTATTCCCTTTTTCCATAATTAGATACTGTTATACTAGCATATTTTTATGGTGTTGTCTTAAAAAAATATATAAAATTTTGTAATGCTCTGTCTCTTCCCCCATAATTGGCAAAATACGGGCATTTTCTTTCCTTTTAGGGATTGCGCCACGCAAATTTGCCGTGCTATACTCTTGTTGTTGTCAATACACAGGTTTGCACCTGCATCCGTCTAAACGGATTGTATTTTCAAACCAATCATACAAGGAGTATTTATGAGTATTTTAAATGTAGAACACTTAACCCACGGTTTCGGTGACCGTGCGATTTTTAATGATGTATCTTTCCGACTCTTAAAAGGAGAGCACATTGGCTTAATCGGTGCCAACGGCGAAGGTAAATCTACTTTTATGAATATTATTACCGGGAAGCTTATGCCCGATGAAGGTAAAATTGAGTGGGCAAAAAATGTCCGTGTAGGTTACTTGGACCAGCATACCGTTTTGGAAAAAGGTATGACCATCCGTCAGGTGTTGTCTTCTGCTTTTGACTTTTTATTCGAAATGGAAAATCAGATGAATGAAATCTGCGACAAAATGGGGGAAGCTACCCCCGAAGAACTGGAAAATTACATGGAAGAGCTGGGAACCATCCAGGATTTACTTACCATGCACGATTTTTATATGATTGATTCCAAAGTAGAAGAAGTTGCCCGTGCACTGGGTCTTTTGGACTTAGGCCTGGATAAAGACGTAACCGACTTAAGCGGTGGCCAGCGTACCAAGGTTTTGCTGGGTAAGCTTTTGTTGGAAAAGCCGGATATCCTGCTTTTGGACGAGCCTACCAACTATTTGGATGTGGAGCATATCAACTGGCTGACCCGTTATTTAAATGAATATGAAAATGCCTTTATCCTGATTTCCCACGACATTCCTTTCTTAAACAGCGTTATCAACCTGATCTATCATATGGACAATCAGGAGTTGAACCGCTACGTGGGCGACTATGATAAATTCCAGGAAGTCTATGCCATGAAGCAGGCACAGTTAGAGGCTGCCTACAACAGACAGCAGAAAGAAATTGCAGACTTAAAGGACTTCGTAGCCCGTAACAAAGCCCGTGTGGCTACCCGTAACATGGCCATGTCCCGCCAGAAGAAGCTGGATAAAATGGATGTGATTGAACTGGCAGGGGAAAAACCCAAGCCGGAATTCCACTTCAAAGAGGCACGCACACCGGGCCGCTACATTTTCCAGACTTCCGATTTGGTTATCGGTTACGACGAGCCCCTTTCCACACCGTTAAATCTGGCAATGGAAAGAGGGCAAAAGATCGCTTTAATCGGCTCCAACGGTATCGGTAAAACCACTTTGTTAAAGAGTATTTTAGGACTGATTCCCCCGGTTTCCGGTAGTGTGGAACAGGGTGACTACCTGCACATCGGATACTTTGAGCAGGAAATGGCTCCCGGCATCGAAACCACCTGTCTGGAAGAAATCTGGCAGGAATTCCCTTCCATGACCCAGTATGAAGTACGTTCCGCCCTTGCCAAATGCGGACTTACCACGAAACATATCGAAAGCAAGGTAAAGGTTTTAAGCGGTGGTGAGCAGGCAAAGGTACGCCTCTGTAAACTGATTAACCGCGAATCCAATATTCTGCTTTTGGACGAACCTACCAACCATTTGGACGTGGATGCTAAAGATGAACTGAAACGTGCCTTACAGGCCTACAAAGGCAGTATCTTAATGGTGTGCCACGAACCGGACTTCTACGAAGGCTGGGCTACGGATGTGTGGGATTGTACAAAATGGACTACAAAATTGTTTTAGCCCACAAAAACAAGAATTAAATAATATTGACAGAAAAATCGATAAATAAGAATCCCCCTATAAAGTTTCCCAAGGGTCTGAGAAGGAGAACTTTTTAGGGGGAATTTAGTTACTTCTGATTCTTCGCAATTAAATTTTACTCTTATTTCTGTGGGCTGTGATGATGGTGTAACTATGGGCGTTAATGGTTAGGATACAATTTTCTACATTTACGTACCAGTTTTTTCCTTGACGGGTGATGGATGCGTTGGGGGAAGAGATTTTATTTTTGCACCATGTAACGACATCTTCCGTTTCAAGGGACAGGTTTCTCTTAATGCGTATGATACCTAATTCTGTGGTGTGTATTTTATCTAAGTTATGAAGTAAGTCCACTATTCTCTCCTTCTAAACACTTCTATTATCCTTTTTCATTTCCATATATGGAAAGACTTCGTAGCCGTTCTTTTCATAGGCCCGGATGGCCTGCCGGTTTTCGGCTTCTACCTCCAGCATAAACAATACATTTGGGTACTTTTCTTCCGCAAATGCAAAAAAACTGCTGCCGATGCCCTGATTCCGGTATGCTTCTCTGATATACAAATCTTCTATCCAGATGCAGGGTTTTCCAAACTCAGTGGAAAAGCTTTTGGCCAACATGGCATATCCTACAATTTCACTATCTTCTTCAAATACGTAACCTTCCAAAAAAGGGCAATCCCCTACACAATTGTCTACATCTCTTGCATAGATTTCTTCGGAGCCGTTGCTTAATACTGCGGGGGAAGTGTAAAATGTACGCATCATCTCTACGACAGTTTCTTTATCTTCTGGGGTCATAGCCCGGATTATTGCATTCATCATTTGGAACTCCTTTTATTTTTTGCCTACCACGGAGGCTACCTTTCCTGTTACGATAACCCAATATTTCTCTTCAAACCAATGCTCCTGATTGGGGCATACCAGTAAAGTAGCGTTTTTATAGGTCGAAACCAACTTTTGAGAATACCGCACATCTACCAGCGGGTCCTTTTCCCCATGGAAAATGTAGACCTCTCCTTCGTAGTTTGCAGCATGGGCGAATACATCATACTCCGGCACATCCTCAATAAATTTCCTGCTGATGGTCATATTCATAAGGTCGATTTCCGTAATAGTAGGGTCTTTCTTTTTGTCCAGCCAGTGGTCCGGAATGCAAAATGCAGGGTAAATCAAAAACAACCCCTGTATACTTGCTCCAAACTCCGGTGCTGTCAGTCCCGTGACGAAACCTCCCTGACTCTCTCCCATCAAATATATCTTTTCAGTATCCACCCAGGGCATCTGCTTTACTTGTTCCAGTACATCCCTTAAGTCGTCCTGTTCCGTGCAAATACTCATTTCCGTTGTTTTTCCCGTACTTTTGGTATTGGTTCCGCCACCGCAGAAATCATAACAATAGCTGGCAATTCCTCTTTTTGCAAGCTTCTCCGGGATATGTCGCATATGTTCGCAACAGCTGTTATACCCGTGGGAGATAATCACGATAGGCATCTTGCCTTCTGCATGTACCGGTTTGCAAATTTCTCCATAGATAGTCTTTACTCCCTTAGAAAAAGAGAAAGGTTCTCTTTCTATCTCCGAAAGCTTCTCATAAATATCAATCCGCACACCGCCCTCTTCGTCGGTAATGGTGCCTCCCAATTCTACGCTTTCTAACCAGGATAGTGCTTTGCTGTCCGTTACAATCCGGGGTGTTGTAACCATTTCACCGCCAGTTCTTGCGCCATTGTTTTCAATGAAAATACGGCATGCAGCACCGGTTAAATCCTGTCCCTCCAACATATATCTGGCAGACAAGTGCCCTTGCTTTCCTTTCGGATACTTCTGGGTATCCACCCCACCGGGCAGAATTTTTCCTGTAAAATAAAGGGATTCTGCAGTGCCGTCAAAGCACAACATACATACACTTTCGGTTTCTCCCTGCACATCCATACATTCATGAATAGAAACATGAATCGTTAAAATCGGCTCACTTTTTCTGTTCACTATTAATACCCTCCCTCATAATCTTTTCCTTTGTTATATCATTGATATATTTTTTCAGTCCCACCAGATAAGTTGAAAACTGTACTTCCTCATCCCCATAGGTCAATTGCAAATCATATTCCAGAGGTAGCCAGGAACGAATATCCGCCTCGTTATGCTGGATGACCGCTTCCATCTTGTCCAATGCCTTGTAGAGCTTTGCTTCTTTAGTTGTAAGCTCCATCATTTCTTTGAGAAGGGCTTGGAACTGCGATTTCTGGGGTTCGGGGAATCCGGCAATCCAGTTTTGATACAGTTCGTCTTCTTTTTGGGAATCTGCCTGGGTTTTATCAAAGGTGGCAATGTCCCCGGTAAAGGCTTCTCCCAAATCATGAATCAGGCACATTTGTATCACTTTGTTGATGTCGACTTCTGGAAATTCTTCTTCCAAAAGCATTGCCATCAGTGCCAGCCGCCAACTGTGCTCCGCCACACTTTCTCTTCTTCCGCTTGAGGTGTCCGAATGTCTGGTGTTACACTTTAGTTTTTCTGCAACAGATATAATGGATATTAATTCGTCGTAGTGCATGGGGCTCCTTTCGATTTATGTGCCTTTTTCGGTTCGGGGTAACAATAGTATCTATATATCTTTTCAGTCTTTACAATAGTTCCATGGTAATTGACTTTTCCGTAAATCCATAGTTTTCATACATCTTTTTGGCTGCCACATTTTTGGCATTTACCTGCAACTCGATTCCGTCAAAGTGCTGTTTTTGAGCAACATCTTTTAAATAATCAAACAACTGATGACCGATACCGTTCCCACGGTACTTTTCATCCACCGCCATGCTATC
>JAZNNL010000119.1:0-26119 GCA_045580245.1 Lachnospiraceae bacterium | reverse complement strand
CTCTTCTCCTTTGGATTCTTCCTCTGCTATGGGCTGCTGCACCAC
Source organism: Lachnospiraceae bacterium (assembly GCA_045580245.1). Taxonomy (GTDB): domain Bacteria; phylum Bacillota; class Clostridia; order Lachnospirales; family Lachnospiraceae; genus Acetatifactor. Next base: position 26,074 of record JAZNNL010000119.1, on the reverse strand, counting down.
TTCCGGTTTTTCCTCTGCTTCGGGTTCCTGAACCACTTCAGGGTCTTCTGTTTTGGATTTCGCTTCAATAGATTCCGTTTCTTTTTCTGAAGCAGTTTTCACTTCTTCAGACTCCTTGGCTGCAATAGTTCTGTCTGCACAACCGTTTTCTCCGCAGTGCATACAGTCACCACCACAACCGGAACCGATTTTGCTCATGTCTTTACCGCGTTTTTCTCCGCGAATCTTAATATAATTTTGTATTGCAGTCAGCACTGCCAGTACAAAGAATGCACCCGGTGCCAGCACAAAAATACCAATAGGGGTAAAACTGTCAGGCATAACCTGAATATCAAAAATCTTGCCGGTTCCCAAAAGTTCACGTACGGCACCGATACAGGTTAAAGCCAGGGAAAAGCCCAGTCCCATTCCAATACCATCGAACAAAGAAGATATCGGACCATGGAAATATGCATAGGCTTCCGCACGGCCTAAAATAATACAGTTTACAACAATCAAAGGTATATATACGCCCAGCGCTTCATTTAAAGAAGGAAGATAGGCCTCCAATAAAAGTTGTACAATCGTTACGAAAGAAGCTATAATTACGATAAATGCAGGAATGCGCACTTTATCCGGAATGATTTTTCGTAACAAAGAAATAATCAGATTGCTTAAAGCAAGTACCACTGCAGTTGTAAGTCCCATTCCCAGACCGTTGACTGCAGATGTGGTAACCGCCAGAGTAGGACACATCCCTAACATCAGGACAAAAGTGGGATTTTCTTTTAAAAGACCGTTATACAGTCTCTCAATTGCACTGTTCTCTTTCATTATCGGTTACCTCCTTCCTGCAAAACTGAACGGAAATAATACAAACCGGTATTTACTGCATTCGTAACTGCTTCCGTGGTAACCGTTGCACCGGTTATGGCATCTATTTCAGATTCCATAGTGGCACCGGTTTTGGTAAAGCTGAATGATTCTGTTTGCTTATCTGCAAACTGTGGCACCAGTACATCTTCTGCCTGCATACCCAGACCGGGCGTTTCTGCAATCTTAAGAATAGAGATACCGTTTAATGTACCGTCCATTCTGACACCCAGCATCAATGCAATTTCACCGCCATAACCTTCTTTGGAAGTAACATTGATTACATATCCCAAAAGCTCACCCTGTGCAGAAAGTGCCTGATAAACAGTACCAACTTCTGTACCGTGTTCGGATGCATAAGTTAATGCATCACTCAATCCCGGAATTTCAAGTGCCAGACTTGATGCCGGATCATATTCGTACCCTTCAGGTAATGGCAGGTAAGATTCTTCAAAAGATGCGGCATCTGAAAATACTGCCGCACAGGCTCTCTGAATCTTTAATTTCTGCTGATAGGCAATAGGTTCTTTTGTCAATTCATATACAAAGCCTAATGCAAGCCCTGCAATCAATGTAATGGCAAACAAAATGCCTGCATTTTTTAACATTTCAACAATGTCATTTTTACTTTTCATCTTTTCGACCTCCTTTTCCAAAGGCTGCCGGTACCGTCATCTTTTCAATAAGCGGTACTAAAAGATTTCCTAAAATTATCGCATAAGAAACTCCTTCCGCGCTTGCACCGAATACGCGGAATATACCTGTCAAAATACCAAGTATGATACCATACACATACTGGCCCTTTACGGTAATGGGACGCGTTACATAATCCGTAGCCATAAAGAACGCACCTAACATGAGGCCGCCTCCTGCCAGTTGTGCAGAAATATATGCGGGGTCAATTCCATGACCGCCAAATAATACGATAAACACTACAAATGTCACTATGTAACTGCCGGGAATACGTAAATCAATAATGCCAAATAAAATCAGTATACAGGCACCAATCACGATAGCAATTACGCTGGTTTCGCCAATGGTACCGGCAGTTTTACCGATTACCATATCCAAAATATTCACTTCTTCTCCTGCTTTTAAAAGCGCCAGAGGCGTTGCACCGGTATAGGCATCAGTGACAAAATCCGTCATCTGCTTCGGAAAAGAAATCAGTAAGAAACATCTGGCTGCCAGTGCAGGGTTCATAAAGTTCTGACCAAGACCTCCAAAGAGGCATTTTACAACCAGAATTGCAAATACACCGCCTAATGCAGCCATCCACAAAGGAATAGTTACCGGGAGGTTCATTGCCAGAAGCAATCCGGTTACCACTGCCGATAAATCACCTATGGTTTGTTTCTTTTTATAGAGTCCGAACAAAAACTCTGTCAGTACGGTGGATGCCACCGTTACCAGTATCACAAAAAAAGCTCTGATACCGAAATTATAAATACCGAATCCCGCTGCAGGTAAAAGTGCCACAACAACCGAAAACATAATACTAACAGTGTTTACCTTGGACCTGATATGGGGATTGGATGATACTTTCAGTAAACCGTCCATCTTTTTGTCCCTCCTACTTTTTCTTCTTTGCAAGCTGCATCTTGCGCATAGATTTAATGGTCTGGGTCAGCGGACGTTTCGCCGGGCAGACAAAGCTGCAACAACCGCACTCACAACACTCCATCCCATTTAATTTTAAGAAGGTTTCTTCATCGTCATGTATTGCTGCCATCATCAACTGAGACGGTATCACTCTGCCGGGACAAACCTCAACACAACGTCCGCACTTAATACATGCGGTAGGCTCCATGGAGGACACATCATCCTTCGTCAGACATAACAATGCTGATGCTGTCTTAGTAGTGGGCACATCCAAATCAAAAATACCAAATCCCATCATAGGTCCGCCGGAAATGATTTTTGCAGGCTTGGTTTTAAAGCCCCCCGCTTCTTCTATCAATTCATGATAATTGGTTCCAATGCGCACTTTATAGTTTTTAGGATCGGCAATGGCATCTCCCGTAACGGTTACAATACGCTCCATTAAGGGTTTTCCTTCATATACTGCGTGATAAATAGCGACTACCGTATCCACATTGTTAACTACGCATCCTGCATCTGCAGGCAGCTGGGAAGAATTAATCATTCTGCCGGTTGATGCATAAATCAACTGTCTCTCCGCGCCTTGCGGATACTTTGTTTTTAAAGAACTTACCGTAATACGGTTCTCCCCTTTTGTCATATTCTTTAAAATGTCAATACAGTCTTTTTTGTTATCTTCCACCGCCAATATGCCTTGGGCATTGGGAAATAAAGACAGGGATACCTTAAGTCCTTTTATGATTTTTTCAGGCTCTTCTATCATTCTGCGGTAATCGCTTGTCAGATAAGGCTCACATTCCGCACAGTTTACTATAACATAGTCAATCTTTTCCGGTTCCTTGGGCGAAAGCTTAATAAAGGTAGGGAATCCTGCTCCCCCCATACCTACAATACCTGCCTCTTTAATCCGTTCAACAATTTCCTCCCTGGAGTTTTTTGTAATATCCAGTGCAGGCCAGTAAGTTACCTCTTCATACAGTCCGTCATTTTCGACCACAATACTCATTACATTGTCACCGGTCACCACTCTTCTCGGTTCAATTGCTTTTATCGTACCGGAAACCGTAGCATAAACAGGTGCGCTGACAAAAGCAGAAGCTTCTGCAATCTTCTGTCCGGTTAACACCCTGTCACCCTTATTTACAATAGGGGTTGCGGGAGCACCAATATGCTGGGACAACGGATAAACCAAATCTCCCTTGGGGAGCACGTTTGTTATCGGCTTGTCCTTCGTCAGGTCTTTACCGTCATAGGGGTGAATTCCCCCCTTAAATGTCAGTGTCGCCATTTTGATACCTCCATGTTTATTCTTCTGACATATCTCTACTAATTAATATACTATTTTTTTCAACAAAATACTACAGAATTCTAAAAAAATATGCTATGATTGTATATATCTTTAACAATTCACAAGAAAGGTGGGAATACTTGTATGTACACTACAACCGACATTGCCGAAAACATACAGTTAACCTATCCGTTGGAAAAACTGGCTGCTCCTGAGCAGATTCTGTTTTTGGATATAGAAACTACAGGATTTACTGCAAAATCCTCTTACCTGTATATGATAGGTTGCGCATACTACGAAAACGAAGCGATTTATACAAAACAGTGGATGGCAGAAAGTTATGAGCAGGAAAAAGAAGTTTTAATGGCATTTTTTGAATTTGCAAACAGATTTTCCGTACTGGTTCACTTTAACGGCAACAATTTTGACCTGCCCTACCTGATGCAGAAATGTGCACAATATGAATTAGACTATTCTTTTAACCGTTTTACCGGAATCGATTTATATAAAAGGATTGCTCCTTATAAATTCTTTATGAAGCTGCCTAACTGCAAGCAGAAAACCATTGAAAATTACATCGGTTTAAACAGAAAAGACCCTTTTAACGGCGGAGAATTGATAGAAACCTATCATGACTATGTTAAAAATCCCACTGCCTATGCAAGGGATGCTCTTCTTTTGCATAACTGTGAAGATATCACCGGTATGGTTTCTATTTTACCGATTCTGGCGTACTATGATATTTTTAACGGAGATGTAAAAGCCAAAAAGGTACAGGCAAATTATTATACGGATTATAATGGAAACCGCAGACAGGAATTGCTTATGACCCTTATCCTTCCTTCCGCTCTGCCGGTTCCGCTCTCTGCTTCCGTCAACTCCTGCTATTTTAAAGGAGAAGGCGATATTGCTACCTTACGCATTCCGCTTTATGAAGAAGAACTGAAGTACTATTATGAGAACTATAAGGACTATTATTACTTACCGACGGAAGACGTGGCACTTCACAAATCCGTTGCACAGTTTGTGGACAAAGAGCATCGTATTCAGGCTACGGCAGCTACCTGCTACACCCGTAAGCAATCTTTATATTTACGCCAGTGGGAACTTATGTTTACCCCCTTCTTTAAGCGGGATTACCAAAGCAAAGAACTATTCTTTGAACTAACTGACGAATTAAAGCGTGACCGACCTGCTTTTACGGCTTACGCAAAACATGTTTTGGAAATGATGGGTTCCACCTATTAGACCATCCCCTTCAATTAATATCATGAAGACTTCCTATTAAATCAACAAACAGCATCCTAAATTATTCTTAGGATGCTGTCTTTTTACTTATGTACTCAAGAACATTTTATACTATTTTTTCTTATTTTACCACGTCCACAGAAATTACGGTAATGCTATTGGAATGTGCTCCTACGTGAATTCTGTCTACAGTAGAGAAATTACTGCCATATACGCTTACGATATCATCATAGTAGAACTTAGCATAATAATTTCCGCTTTCACTGTTTCCTGATTGTGAAGGACTGATCTTCGCCCAATTTGCACCACCGCTCCAACTTTGGAAAATTAAATCTAATTCACCATAAGAACCGGTATATTCTACCCAGATAAAATCGCCGGAATTCATATCGGTAATATCCACCGAACCACCGCTTCTGTTAGTACTTACTGATACTGCCTGCCCCCAATTACTTGTAGATGCACTACCATAGAATATATTTGTGGTCGTACCTGTGCTTGAGGAGCTACCGGAATTTGAGGTGTTGCCGGAATTTGAGGAACTACCGGAACTGCCAGAGGAACTTCCGTTCACCGATTCTAAATACCAGAGCTGACAATTACCACCCCAGTAAGACCACTGACATACATTACCACCATTTGATGTACTCCAATTATATACGTCCAAACAAGAATAGCAATCGGAAACTTTAGTCTTGATTGCATAAGCATTACCAATCTTTACAATCTGGAACTTCTGATTATCTCCACCGTTACTTGCCCACTGAAGAATATTTGTCCCATCTGCGGTTTTCTTTCCGGAAACATCAATACAGCTGTTATATCCTGAACATGCAGTCAGGATTGTGTAATATCCGTTACCGTCTCCTACCAATTTAAACTTCTGTGCATTACTACCGTTAAATCCCCATTGCTGGATATTGGTTCCGTTAGCAGTTCTACCTCCATTCACATCAAGATATAATCCGCTGTGCACACTCTTGATATAATATTCACCGTCCAGACCGATTAACGCACCATTGCTGTCTGTGTAAACACCACTGCCGGAACTTGCACTACCGGAAGAACCGCTTCCAGAGCTTGCGCTGCCTGAAGAACTGCTTCCGCTTGCACTACCAAATACGGAACAAGTTTTTGCAGTCTTGCTCACACCATTGGAGCCATAAATTACAGTATTTCCAAAATCAGTTAAGCTACTTCCTGCAAAATCATAACATAAATCCAGATAATTTAAATCAGAACCATTTCCGGTCCATGACCACGCCATCCAGCCTACATTTTTCTGCTGACAATAACTCATTATTGTACTCTCATCTACATCACCGTTTGAATGATATCCACCAAACTCACCGATTGTCAGGCAGAGATTCTTATTTAACACATTATCAATATTGTTCTTTACTACAGATGCACTACCACCTGCATATTCATACATATGAATGGAGAACATTGTGTTGCCTAAAGAATCTGCATTTAATACAGACTTACCATAATCAAAAATAACCTGCGGATACTGTCCCCAACCGGCACAGTCTACCATAAGCGTATTTTTTATACCTGCATTTCTCAGACTCTGAATAGCTGCAATATTACCGTCTCTCCAAGCAGTTCCGTCATCCCATGTGCCATACCATTCATTTGCAATATTTACAATAACGTATGCTTCATTGCCTATTAAGAGGTTCTTCATCTCAATCCAGTAATTCACTGCCTGATTAAGATCATATGTACTGTCGCTGCCGGTTGCATCATGCACTTCTAATACTGCAACCAGCTTATTTGCTTTACATAAATCAATTAGTGATTTTAACTCACTATAACTGGTTTTACTCCACTGCTGACCGTCTGCTAAAACAATTCTTACTGTATTAAACCCTTTTGCTGCAATTGCAGGAATTGCAGTTGTGTACTCTCCCGTATACCAAGCATGGGGATAATTCACGCCACGCATTATAAACTCGTTCCCATATGCATCATACAATTTAGTCCCGTTTACCTGAAAACCACCGGATGCTGCTGAAACAGGCAAACAAAAATTATTTAATGCCAATGTTAGAACCATGGTAATAGCAAGCATAAACCCAGCTAAACTTTTTAACGCTTTTCTTTGCATAACCTTCTCCTTGTCTCAAAAAACATTGTTTGTTATTACCTTCATTTAGTTAACGTTAACTTGTATTTAATTATATATATTGTCATAATTCCAGTCAATATAATTTGTATTTTTCAGCATTTTGCTATTAACTAATTAATTGTATCGTTTTTATAAAACGATTAAGTTGATATTTTGCACAAATCATACTATTTAGCACATTACTTTACTTGTTAATTATTTATTATATTAAGGCTGAAATGCTATTTATTTAACTTGTTTTAGTTTCCCGCTGTGACATTACTTGGTTCTATCCAAAATATTTCCCGCTTTACCGGCTTTTTACATTTAAACTATACGGTTCAAAAAAGGAGTATCCGCATAGGATACTCCTTTCATGTTAGCATTCATATTATGGTTTTAAGTAGAAGAAAGAATTCTTTCTTTCATAACCGATTTCTTTGTAAGTAATAATCTGTTCTGTACTACCAATAAACAAAATACCGCCGGGTGCCAAAGCTTTCTGGAACTTTTTATATATTTCCTCTTTGGCTTCTTCCGTAAAGTAAATTAATACATTACGGCATACAATCAGGTTACAATCAGAAGGATATAAATCCTTTAACAGATTATGTTCCTTAAACTCTACCCTGCTTTTGATTTCGTTAGAAATCTGATAAGACGGTCCAACCTGTGTAAAATACTTTTTCTTTAAGTCTTCGGGTACTCCGGCAAGACTCTTTTCATTGTACAAACCGACTTTTGCTTTCGCAATAACCTGCTTGTCAATATCGGTTGCAATAATCTTAATCTGATTTAAAGGCAAATGTCTGGAAAGGGCCATAACCAATGAATAAGGCTCATCCCCCGTAGAACATGCTGCGCTCCAAATCTTCAAATTTCTACCGAACTTCTTAATCAACTCCGGAAAAATCTGCTTATCCAAAAGTTCCCATTGTTCAGGGTTGCGATAAAACTCTGAAACATTAATGGTAAGATAATTCACAAATTCTTCAAAATGTACCTTATCCGTTTTCAAAAGCTGTACATACTTATCGTAAGTAGTGATACCATTCTTGTTGATAAGCGTATCAATCCGACGCTTCATCTGTTTTTCCTTGTAAGCGTTCAAATCAATAGACGTCATATCAAATACAGCTTTTTTAAACCATTCGTAATCGTATGCCATACAGACAGACCTCACGTTTCTTATTCTTCGGTTGTTTCCTCAGTTTCTGCTGCGATTACAGCATCAATATCTACAGATACTACATCTGCATCTTCTTCCACAACTGCTTCCTCTTCCTTAACGGGTTCAGGAGCAAACATAGCTTTGATGCTTAAGCTGATCTTCTTATCTGCTTCGTTGAAATCAACAACCTTAGCAGTTACGGAATCGCCAACCTTTAATACATCAGCAGGTTTCTCGATGTGTTCTTTGGAAATCTGGGATACATGAAGTAATGCATCCACACCGGATTCCAGTTCAACAAATGCACCGAAATCAGTCATTCTTGCAACTACACCGGTTACTTCTTTACCAACAGCATATTTTTCAGCTGCATCTTTCCAGGGATTCATATCATCAAACTTAAGGCTAAGAGCAATCTTATTACCACTGATTTCCTTAACCAGTACATTTAAGGTATCGCCTACCTTGAATACTTTCTTGGGATGTTCCACACGACCCCAGGACATTTCGGAAATGTGAAGCAGACCGTCTGCACCGCCCAAATCGATAAATGCACCGAAGTCGGTAACATTTTTAACGGTACCTTCTACTACATCGCCTTCTTTAATACGTGCAAAAAGTTCTTTCTGTAACTCAGCCTTCTGTGCTACTACAAGCTGCTTTCTGTCACCGATATATCTTCTTCTCTTAGGATTGTATTCGCTGATAACGAATTCAATTTCCTGACCTGCGTATTTGCTTAAATCTTTTTCATAGCTGTCAGATACTAAGCTTGCAGGGATAAAGATTCTTACTTCGTCCACGATAACGCTTAAACCGCCATCCAGTACCTGTGCAACATTTGCCTTTAATACTTCTTTGTTGTTGAAAGCTTCTTCGATTCTCTTGTTTCCTCTGTCTGCTGCAAGACGCTTGTAGGTTAAGAGAACCTGTCCTTCACCGTCGTTTACTTTAAGGACTTTTACTTCCATGGTGTCGCCCACTTTTACTACAGTGGTCAAATCCACACCGGATTCGTTGGTATATTCGTTTCTGGTCAGAATACCGTCTGCCTTGTATCCGATGTTTAACACGATTTCTTCGGGCTTCACATCAATAACTGTACCTTCAACTACCTCTCCTGTGTGTATTGTCTTTAATGATTCTTCTAACATTTGTTCAAAAGTTAATTCTGACATAATTTTGAACCTCCTCAATAATATTGTTTGGGGTCGATGCCCCTGCGGTAATACCCACCAGTCGAACAGATTTAGGTAGTTCTAAATGCAAGTCATCCAGTGTCTGTATAAAATAGGTGTTTGGACACTCCTTACTGCATATTTCATACAGTTTCCTTGTATTGGAGCTGTGCCTGCCGCCTATTACTATCATTGCATCTACGGAAGCTGCAATTTCCTGTGCTTCCTTCTGTCGTTCCTCAGTTGCATTGCAGATAGTATTCGCAACAGTAACATTATAGCCTTTTTTTTGAAAAATTTCAACTATATATTGAAATTTATTGTAGTTAAATGTCGTCTGAGAGACTATACAGACTTCTTTTTCAGGTTTTGGGACAAAATTTTCTGCCTCTTCTACCGTTTCTATGACGGTTGCACCATCCAGGCACCAACCTACAATCCCTTCCACCTCAGGATGCCTGGGGTTGCCGATTACCACAATCTGTTTCCCTTCTGCACTTTCTTTTTCCACAATTTTATGAATTCTTTTAACAAAAGGACATGTGGCATCAATCAACGTAAGTCCCTGCTCACCAATTTGGTCATATACCTCTTTAGCCACGCCATGGGCCCTGATAATTACCGTACCGGATGTCACTGCCTTCAAAGCCTCTCTGTCTTCCAAAACCTTAACACCCTTTTTTTGAAGGTCTGCAACTACCATTTCATTGTGCACCACTTCTCCGTAGGTATATATATCCCCACCGCTTTTCTCTGCCTGCTCATACACGGTTTCTACCGCTCTTTTTACACCAAAACAAAATCCTCTGCTTTTTGCCAAAATGACTTCCACTTTAGATTATCCTTTCTTCTCTTCGCAAATGCGAATAATTTCTGCTACTACTTCCTCGATTGTCATATAAGAGGAATCTACCAATATGGCATCCTCTGCCTGACGCAGGGGGGATTCTTTTCTTGTCATATCCCTGTGGTCCCTGTCTATAATATCTTTTTCAATTTCATCCAAATCACAATCGATGCCCTTAGCGGTTAACTCATCATATCTTCTCTTTGCCCTGACACGGGAATCTGCCGTCAGATAAATCTTTACATCCGCATCCGGAAGTACGCAGGTACCGATATCCCTGCCATCCATAATCACATCCGTTGTTTTAGCCAGTGCTTTTTGTAAGCTAACCAGTTTCTTACGTACATTGGGCTGGGTAGAACTGACAGAAGCCATATTGCCCACTTCTTCATTACGAAGATAGGCATTTACGTTTTCTCCGTTTAAATATACTACCTGCTCTCCGTTCTCGTAACGAATTGTAACATCCGCTTCTTCACAACGGATATTGATGCTTTCCAAATCTTCTTCGGATATATTGTTTCGTATCATAAACAGTGCCATGGCACGGTACATGGCACCGGTATCGACATATACAAGCCCCATCTGCTTTGCTATTTTTTTTGCAATGGTACTTTTGCCTGCGCCTGCAGGACCGTCTATTGCAACATTATAACTCATCTGATTTTCCTCCGTAATATCTTATTATTCTCCGCCTATATATTTCCACGATGCCTCGCTTTCGCTCCGTGGAAAACGTAGCGGTACATAAGGCGACAAAGTGCTGCGCACTTTATACGTCACCTAAGTGCCGACGTTTTCCAAGGGGCATCTTAGGTAATATATAGGCTGTAGAAACTCCATATTATTACTCCGTTTACTCTATACTACTGCCAGCCAGGTGGCCGGTGGACCAAGCGATTTGTAAGTTGAAGCCGCCGGTTACGGCGTCTAAGTCCAATACTTCGCCGGCGAAATAAAGCCCTTTTATGACTTTTGATTCCATGGTTGAAGGATTGATATCCTTAACGGATACACCACCCTTTGTAATAATGGCTTCATTATAACCTCTTGTGCCCGTTACGGTAAGAGGCAGTTTTTTGATTATCTCTACAAAGGTTTTCCGTTCTTCTTTTGTGATTTCATTGACTTTTTTATCTGGATGAATCCCTGATAAGTTTATCATAACCGGAATCAGTTTTGTCGGAAACAGACCACCCAATGCATTTTTAAAGGCTTTGTTCTTATTCTCTTCAAAATCTCTTAAAATACGCTTATCAAGTTGTTCTTCACTCAATGCAGGCTTTAGGTCGATTGTAAGTAGCGCCGGTTCTTTAAAAGCTTTCTGTACGTATTTACAACTGGCGCTTAAAATCAACGGTCCGCTTACACCAAAATGGGTAAACAGCATCTCTCCGAAATCTTTATAAATCTCTTTATCCTTATGATAAAGCGTAACCTCTACATTCTTAAGGGAAAGCCCCATCAGCTCTTTACAAAAACTTTCCGCACAGTTTAAGGGCACCAAAGAAGGTCTTCTTTCTACCAGTTTGTGACCCGTTTGCTCTGCAAACAAATAGCCGTCACCGGTAGAACCCGTGCTTTCATAAGAAATACCGCCGGTAGCTACAATCACTGCATCACAAGCTTCTGCTTTTCCACCGGCTAAAAGCACTCCCGTAACAGTTTCCTTTTCCGTAAGCACTTTTTTCACTTCATTTTGGAGCAATACGGTAATCCCAAGACTATCCATTTTTTTCTGTAATGCTTTAATCACATCGGAGGAATGGTCAGAAACCGGAAAAACCCTTTCTCCCCGTTCCGTTTTCAAGCGGCACCCTGCCTCTTCAAAAAAAGACATGGTTTGAAAAGCATCAAAGCCATAAACCGCACTGTACAAAAACTTAGGATTACTCATAACATTCGCAAAAAACGCTTCTGTATCACAGGCGTTTGTTACATTACATCTGCCTTTTCCGGTAATAAAAATTTTCTTCCCAAGCTTTTCGTTCTTTTCATATAAAATGACCTGATGACCGTTTTTTGCCGCAGCAATGGCTGCCATCATGCCGGCGGCTCCGCCGCCGATAACCAATACTTTACTCATATATTTTACCCATTTTTCCAAAGGGGATTATCAAGCATGGGCTCTTCATCGATAAAATTGATTTCATCATTTAAGTATACCTGATAATTGTTCCACGCTTCTTCCAATGCTTCCAGATTTTTCTTTACTTCCTGCGGTCGCTTTAAACACATGGCCACAACCAATGCATTAATAACACTTAACGGTGCAACCAGGGAATCTACGATGGAAACCATGTCGCTACGTGCTAACAGATTCAAGGATGAATACAGACACATGGGAGAATGAATGGAATCGGTAATACTAATAACCTTTGCATTTCTGTCATTGGCAAATTCCAGGGTTTTTAACGTACGCATGGAATATCTGGGGAAGCTGATTCCGATAATCACATCCCTTTCATCGATACGAATCATCTGCTCGAAGGTTTCGCTTACACTGGTGGTATTTAACAGGGTTACATTTCCACGTATCATATTTAAATAAAAGTGTAAAAAGTCTGCCAAAGGTGCGCAGCTTCTTAACCCCGTAATATACACATGCTCCGCTTCCAGAATCGCGTTAACAGCCATTTCAAAGGCATTGGGATCCAGATTTTCAATCGTATCCTGTATCTTTTCAATATCCGCACCAAGCACAGAGGAAAGAATTTCAGACTGGCTGCTGTTTCCATATTTTGCACCAATTTTTTGTACGGAGTTTAATTTGTTTTTTACCCACTCTTCCAGCGCTTTTTGAAATTCCGGATATCCGTCGTAACCAAGACCTGATGCAAATCTGACAACCGTGGATTCGCTGATTCCCAATGTCTCTCCCAGCTTGGCAGCCGTCATAAATACAGCCTGGTCATAATGGTCCTTGATATAACCGGCAATGGCTTTATGTCCTTTACTCATGGTATTATATTTTTCGTTAATTCTGGATATAATATCCTGCATATTATCAGCCATTTGCGTACTCCTGCTCTAACATCTTTTTGGTTTCTTCATCAGACAAATCATAATCTCCCGTCAGACTCATACATGCTGCTCCATGAATAAACAGCCACATCCGCATAAACATTGCCTGGGGGTCTGTGCATCCGAAACCGGCTGCTTTATTAATTTCAGTCATTACATTCCCTTTGTCCCCGTTTAATACTTCATACAGACTTTTCTTGTCCTGCATATCCGTTAAAAACAAAAGTCTGAACAAGTGCATCTCTTCCCTTGCAAAAGCAATATATGCCATTCCGAGATTTACAAAAGGCACATCACTGGAGCGCTCAAACTTATCATAATAGTCCCAGAAAAAGGCAATGGCCTTTAAATACACGGCGTACCACAACTCTTCCATGTTTTTATAGACCCTGAAAATGGGCTGGGTAGAGCACCCCGCTTTTGCTGCAACTTTTCTGGCCGTCACATTTGCAAAGCCTTCCTCCCTGGTCATTTCAAATGCCTTGTTTAATATATCCTGAATTGTAATACTTTCTTTTCTTGCCATACCTACCTCTTAACACGCCTTCCGCTATATTCTACAAAAAAAACAAATCGTAACACTTGTTATTATAATCCGTTTCCACCTTACCGTCAAGGCTAAGATAACATTCCCTGTTACCCATAAAAAAGAAGCTTTTGCAAAGGGTGAAAACCACTTACAAGAGCTTCTTTATCATTTTGTTATAACAGGAATTTCCTTATACAGGATAAGCGCCGTTCTTGGTATCTGCTACAGTAGGATCTACCTTATCCTGCTGTGCCTGACGATACTTGAAGAAGTCAGTTGCTACCTGAGGGAACAGTGCGTAAGACAATACGTCTTCATCCTGCTGTTTCCATTCAGCCATTTCAGACTCTAATTTAGCCATTTCATTTTCAATTAAGTCTGCGGGACGACAGGTAATTCTTTCTTCACCGGGAATAACTTTATCAATAACTTCCTGATTCATAGGTTTAACAGTCTGACCGTATTTACCACGAAGTACATCCTTGGTCTGGTCAGTAGCCATCTTATATCTTTCACCCATAAGAACGTTAAATACAGCCTGTGTACCAACAATCTGGGAAGAAGGTGTAACAAGAGGCGGCTCACCTAAATCTTTACGAACCAGAGGGATTTCTTTTAATACATCATAGTACTTATCTTCTGCGTTCTGCTCTTTCAACTGGCTAACCATGTTAGAAAGCATACCGCCGGGTACCTGATATAATAAGGTCTTGATATCTACACCCATTACCTTGGGATTTAAGAGACCGTTTGCTAAGCATTCATCTCTGAAAGGTCTGAAGTAATCTGCAATTTCAGCCAGTAAGTTCTGGTCAAAACCGGTATCGAATTCGGTACCCTTGAAGGTTTCTACCATAACTTCGGTTGCAGGCTGGGAAGTACCCATAGCAAAAGGAGACATTGCACAGTCGATAACGTCAACACCTGCTTCTACTGCCTTTAAGTAGGTCATACTAGCTACACCGGATGTGTAGTGGGTATGCAGCTGGATAGGAAGCTTGGTAACAGCCTTCATTTCCTTCACAAGTTCAGCTGCCTTGTAAGGAACCAAAAGACCTGCCATATCCTTGATACAGATGGAGTCTGCACCCATTTCTTCGATTTTCTTAGCCATATCTACCCAGTATTCCATGGTATAGGCATCACCTAAGGTATAAGACAGCGCAATCTGTGCATGACCGCGGCCTTCACGTGCCTTAATCTTGTTAGTTGCATCAACGGTTGCCTGTAAGTTACGCAAATCGTTTAAGCAGTCGAAAATACGGATAATATCAATACCGTTTGCTACAGATTTTTCTACGAAGTTTTCTACCACGTCATCTGCATAAGGTCTGTAACCTAAAATGTTCTGACCTCTGAATAACATCTGTAATTTTGTATTTTTAAATCCGTCTTTTAATTTTCTGAGTCTGTCCCAGGGATCTTCTTTTAAGAAACGCAGGGAAGCATCAAAAGTTGCACCACCCCAGCACTCTACGGAATGATATCCAACCTGATCCATTTTTTCCACGATGGGAAGCATGTATTCGGTTGGCATTCTGGTTGCAATCAGGGACTGGTGTGCATCACGTAAAATAGTTTCTGTTATTTTTATTGCCATTTCCTATTTCCTCCTGAAAATTTAATTAAAATACTCCATAGATTGCCATGAAGGTACCGGCTGCTACTGCTGTACCGATAACACCTGCTACGTTAGGTCCCATTGCATGCATAAGCAAGAAGTTGGTAGGGTCAGCTTCCGCACCTACCTTCTGGGATACGCGGGCTGCCATAGGTACCGCGGATACACCTGCTGAACCGATTAAGGGATTTACCTTACCCTTAGTAACCACACACATGATTTTACCAAACAGAACACCTGCTATGGTACCGAAAATAAATGCAGCAAGACCAAGAATTACGATTTTTATGGTATCCCAGTTTAAGAATGCTTCCGCGCTGGTTGTCGCACCAACAGAAGTTCCTAACAGGATAACCACGATATACATAAGTGCATTGGAAGCCGTTTCGGTTAACTGTCTTACTACGCCGGATTCCTTAAACAGGTTACCTAACATCAGCATACCAACAAGGGGAGCTGTGGTAGGCAGAATTAAGCTTACTACGATAGTAACGATAATGGGGAACAGGATTCTTTCCAGTTTGGTAACCGGACGAAGCTGTGCCATCTTAATCTTTCTTTCTTTTTCGGTAGTTAACAGTTTCATAAACGGCGGCTGGATAATCGGTACCAGCGCCATATAGGAATACGCTGCTACTGCTATAGGTCCCATAAGACCCGTCTGTCCCAGTTTACCTGCCAGGAAAATAGAGGTAGGACCGTCAGCACCACCGATAATGGAAATTGCTGCTGCAGCTTTACCGTTAAAGCCTAATGCAATGGCTCCAAAATAAGCCGCAAAAATACCGAACTGCGCTGCTGCACCCAAAAGGAAACTCTTAGGGTTTGCAATCAGCGGACCGAAGTCTGTCATCGCACCTACCCCCAAGAATATCAGGGACGGCAAAATGGCATATTCGTCCAAAATATAGAAATAATACAGTAAACCGCCTACACCGTTTGCGGAATCTTCTGCATGAAGCATAATATCCGGATAGATGTTTACAAGCAGCATACCAAATGCTATCGGCAACAAAAGCAGGGGTTCAAATCCATGTCTGATTGCCAGATAGAGGAAAAAGCAGGCAACTGCTATCATCACATAGTTTCCAACCGTCAGGTTAAAAAACGCGGTCTGATGAAGCAGATTGTCCAACGTTGTAAATATATAATCCATTATTTGATGACCTCCTGTAAAATGAACAGTTACAATTTAATGATTGTATCAGTGTTCTCCATTAGTTTAATGTAGCAAGAACCTGACCGGCATCTACTGCATCACCTACAGAAACATCAATACTTGCTACGGTACCGTCTTCGGGAGCAACTACGGGAATTTCCATCTTCATAGCTTCGATGGTAATTACAGTATCCCCTTTCTTTACTGCAGTACCAACAGTTGTATCAAGTTTAAATACCTTACCAGCTGCGCCGGCTTCTACTTTGATGCTGCCTGCGCCGCCTGCTTTAGGTGCTGCAGGAGCTGCTGCGGGAGCGGGAGCTGCTTTTACTACAGGTGCTGCAGCTTTAGGTGCTGCAGGAGCTGCTACGGGTGCTACGCCTGTAGAAGCACCTTCTTCTACTACTACGTCATATACATTGCCATTTACTGTAATGGTATAATTTTTCATTGTACTATCCTCCGATTATCTTCTTTTTCTAATGCTTCTGACTACAAATCCATCTGTGCTTACCGCACCCTGGCTTGCTGCAATAGCTGCCGCAATTACTGCAACCAGTTCCAAATCATCTGCCTCATTTACAACTGCGCTTTCTTCTTTTTCAATAATCTGTGCAATGGTCTTATCTACAGCAGCTTCTTTGGTAGTCTGCACTTTTTCTTTTTTGTTGTTACCCTTAAACAAATCCTGAATCTTGGGAATAAAGCCCATAGCCCAGATAATGATACTGATCAAAATCAAAACAGAGAAAACAACGGACATACCCATAATGGTATCCATACCTGCTTTGCCCATCAGTTCACTCATACTCTGGTCAAGATTCAGGGTACAGGACTCTACTTTCATAAAAATGTCGTTGGTTAAAATCACTTCTACGGTAGCAGTCTGTGCCTTACCGTCATCTCTTACCACGGAGCCTGTTAAATATACATTTACGATTATCTTGTCACCTGATATTTTATAATCAAACTTTCTGGTGTTCAAATCCACTTCGCCCAAAGCTTCATAGGCACTTTCAATGGAAACAATACCGTTTCTGATACCATTGCCGTCAACTTCTATGGAGTCCACAATGTTTAAAGGATTCTGGCCAAGGTTCTGCGTAATCGTATACAAAATACCGTTCAGATTACTCTCTGTCAAATCCGCCAATTCATGCACATTGTAAAATTCCTGGGCTATTTGTGCATTTTGATTCTGTACACTGCCTTCTGCACCATAATATTCATCCATCATATAAGGTACAATGAAATTATTGGCAAGCATTATAGCAATATCGCCCTTGGCCTGTTCATATGCCAAAGCGTCAGCAGAAGGGGCCTGTCCACATGCAGAAAGTCCTAAAACACAGGTGAGCATACATAACATTGCAATTAATTTTTTCATATTAAGTATCACCCTTTCTAAACTGTTCCATGCTTTTTAACCGGACGTGCTTCACACTTGGTGAATAACATTTCGAATGCACCGATAACATATTTTCTGGTATCGGCAACTTCTACTATCTGGTCAACATATCCTCTCCGTGCCGCACTTGCTGCACTGTTCTGCAGTGCTGCATATTCAGCTGCTTTTTCTTTGATTACGTCAGCACCCTGACCTTCATACATAATCTTAGCTGCCAGATTTGCATCCATGGAGCCAATCTGTGCATCAGGCCATGCAATGGTAATGTCTGCACCGGTTGCCTTGGAGTTCATGGCAACATAGGCACTGCCGAAAGCTTTGCCGATAATCACATTTACCTTGGGAACTGTTGCATCTGCAAAGGTATAAGTCAGATGTGCTACCGCTTTTGCAATCTTCTTTTCGCTGCATTCACAAGCTTTATAGCCTTCTACATTGGTTAAGGTAAGTACCGGAATGTCAAAAGCATCACAGAAGCTTACGAATTCTGCTGCTTTTTCACAACCTGCAGGAGAAAGCACTGCATCGAATTTCTCTGCCACATTTCCTTCTTCATCCAGTTTTTCACATCTGTTTGCTACTGCACCGATGGTAACGCCGTCAAGTCTGATAAAACCGGTTACCATATCTTTAGCATAATCTGCTTTTACTTCTACAAAATCATTATTATCAGCCAGTACTGCCAGTGCTACTGCGGTATCACCCTTGCAGCCTGCCAGCTCAGCGGTCAGTCTGTTTAAATCATCCGTACATTCATCGAATGCCAGATTTTCTTCGTTATTTGCAGGTAAAATAGAAACCAGTTTTCTGATACCTGCAAGTACTTCTGCTTCATCACCGGTAAAATCCACATTACCTGCGCTTGCGCTCTGGAATGCTGCAGAAGATGTGTCACATTTTGCAGTGGTGTTTCCAGCCAGTGCATTAGGGGAATTAACAAACAGCTTGCCGTTCTTTGCTTCCATAAAGGTAAAGTCGGACATTGCTGCCATAATGGCAAGACCGCCGCCACAATTACCGAATACTGCAGAAATCTGAGGAATCACGCCGGAAGCATCTGTCATCTTTCTGTAGATGGTTCCGAATGCATCCAATGCATCGGTAGACTCCTGCAGTCTTAATCCTGCGGAATCCAGAAGTCCGATTACGGGTGCTCCTGTTTTCATTGCCAGGTCATAAAGATTGGCAATCTTTCTAGCATGCATTTCACCAACGGTACCGTTTAATACGGAAGCGTCCTGGCTGTATACATACACAAGGTTGCCACCGATTACTCCGTATCCGGTAATAACACCGTCAGAAGGAGTTCCCGTCTGTTTCAGGTCAAAATCAGTCGCTCTGGCAGTTACCAGTGCACCGATTTCCACGAAACTGTTTTCATCGAGCAAAGCATTGATTCTTTGGCTCGCTTTTGAAGTACTACTCATGTTTTCAGCCCTCCATTTATAATAAAAAAATAATAACAATTTAATAGGATGAAACGGCTGTTTCTCAAACTGGCCGCCTTCTCCCCCATTATTTATGTTAGATACATTGTATCATAAAACAAAGGAACGTACTAGCATTATTTTACACATTTTTAATATTTCACATAATTTTTACAATTTATGTTAATTTTATGTGTTTTTATAGCCAAAACCGCTCGAATACTTTTAGCAGGCACCACCCGAAATCTATTTTTTCCACACTTTGCGTCAGGTATATTTTATCTTCCCGCAAAAGTGTATCCCCAACCCTGTACTGTATAAATCCTACTTCCTCTCCTGCATACACCGGCGCATGCAAATACTCTTTCATTTCCCAGTATAAGGTTATCTTTTCTGTTTCGGATAAAAGCAGCCCCTCCATACCCTCACCCTCTCTAATCGTAACAGGTACGGATATATTCCCTTCCAGTGTTTCTGTTTTTCCATTCAAAACCGGTACAGGCTTATATACCCTTTCATCCGGCATTACATCCTCAATCTTTTTATAGGTGAAATGTTCCAAACCATATGTAAACAACTCTTTTGCATCTGCCCATTTCCAAGTTTTGTTATTGGGCCATCCACAGGCAAGCAATGCGATGGTAAACCTCTTTCCGTCCCGTTCCAGTGCCCCCACATAACAGTATCCGGCTTTATTGGTAAATCCGGTTTTTCCCGTCAGGGCACCTTCCATCATATGCAAAAAAGTATTGTGGTTGGTACAATGAAAGCTCCTGCCCTCATTATTGGTAAAGCTGTAATTTTCTGTCCGTGTAATTTGTAAAAAGGTTTCTTTCATCGGTGAATAAAAAGCACAATATGCCATAATTTTTGCCAAATCCTCTGCTGTAGTTCCATGTTCTTTAACGGTTCCGTTTCCGGATATGTCTCCACTGCTTTCTGTGGCGTCCAAACCATTGGGTGTAATAAAATAACTATTGTTACATCCAATCTCTTTGGCTTTTGCATTCATCATATCCGCAAAACCTTCCATACTGCCTCCCACATGCTCTGCAATGGCAACCGCAGAATCGTTATGGGATTCCAACATCAGCGAATACAACAAATCCTTTAGAAGAAAATGTTCTCCTGCCTTGATATACAGTTTCACTTTAGGCATACTTGCAGCATAGGAAGAAACCGTTACCACCTCTTCCAAGGAAGCATTCTCTAAAGTAACAATACAGGTAAGGATTTTTGTGGTACTGGCATTTGCCATAAAATCACTACCGTTTTTTTCAAATAACACCCGTCCCGAATCCGCATCCAGTAACACCGCAGCTGTGGCATATAATGATACTTCTTCTGCTGAAACAGGTAAAACCATGGTATGTAAAAACAAGCTGTTGATTGCTAAAGTTATCGCCAGCATCATTCCCACTCTCATTTTCATACCCCTTTTTTTCACAAAAAAATACATAGTAACAACACCTTCTTATCGTTGCTACTATGTATATGTATCTTTATCTGTTTTTTATGCTTATTCAGTTGCTTCTGCCTCTGCAACAATATCCTTTGTCTGCATAAGACCTGCTTCCGCCTCTGCCTGCTGCTTGAATTCTTCTACCTGCATGGTGGACAATTCCGGCAGTTCGTCCAGGGATTTCACCCCGAAACACCGTAAAAACTGTTCTGTAGTTCCAAATAACAGCGGTCGTCCCGGTGCATCCAGTCTTCCCAGTTCCGTAATCAAATCATACTCCAGAAGCTTGTTTACCGCATGGTCACAGCTGACACCTCTGATTCGTTCAATTTCCAATCTGGTCACCGGCTGTTTATAGGCTATAATGGATAAGGTTTCCAAAACCGTATCCGTCAGTGTCATCTTTCGGGGGGTTTTCGCAATTTTAATTAAATACTCATACATATCCGCCTTGGTAGAAAGCTGCACACTGTCCTCTAACCACAACAGGGAAATCCCCCTGTCCTCTGCTTCGTATTTCTTTTGCATCCCTTCTAAAACTTCTTTGACTTCTTTATTGCTCATTTCCAATACTGTGGCAAGTCTGCTTATTTCCACGGAATCTCCCATGGTAAACAGTATCGACTCCAGTATTGCCTCTGCTTTTTGTAATTCCATTCTATATCCGGCCTTTCTCTTTTCTGCGTTCTGCCCCTTATACATGTTACAAAATGACTGTTCCTTTATGCACTTTAGAAAAAACAAGCTTTAAGCAGCCTCATTGGAGGTAATAATAATATCATCAAAAATATTTTCCTGCATAATACTGATTTTTCCGGTTTTCATCAATTCCAAAATGACAAGAAACGTAACAATCACTTCCATTTTGCTGTTTTGTTTTTCCAAAAGCTTACGGAAGCTGAACTGCTTATGGTTTTTCACGTACTCTTCCACGTAAACGGTTTTGGCATCCATATCCACTTCATCTTTTTCAATCTGTCCGTATGTACTGCGGATAGGGTCTATTTTATCTTCCTGACGCTTAACAATGGATTTGAAAATATCCTGCAGTTTCTGCAGATTCATTTCCCCAATCAAATCCTCATAATCTATGGGCTGACGATATTGTGCCACTTCTTTGGGTAAATGCTGCTCCCTAAAAAGATACCTGCCGGCATCCACCTGCCTGTCCTTTAACTCGAAGGACATAAACTTGTACATTTTGTACTCTAACAGGCGCTGCACCAGTTCTGCTCTGGGGTCTTCCTCTTCCCCGTCCTCATTGACTTCTTTGGGAAGTAACATCCTGCACTTAATATCCAAAAGTGTGGCTGCCATTACCAGAAACTCACTCATGACATTCATATCTTCCGTCTGCATCTGTTTGATGTAGGCAAGATATTGCTCCGTAATTTCCACAATAGGAATATCGTAAATATCTATTTTATTTTTATCGATTAGGTGTAAAAGTAAGTCCAGGGGACCTTCAAACACCTCTAATTTTACCGGTATTGCCATATACTTTCTCTCTTCTGATGTTTGGTCTCTGTCAAAACAAACAACTTGTCCGTTGTTTATTTTAACTAATTTTTACAGGTATTGCAAGTTAAACTTCCCCTTGGGGATTTAACGAAATCAGAAGCACCTCTCCCGGATTAAACATCCGCACGTTGGGGCTGTGGGTTCCTACACCCCTGCCCAGTGCCATATGGGAATTTCCTTCCGTAAACAATCCCCCGTCATACTTCGGGAAAAAGCGGATAGCCGGTGAAATCACACCACCCAAAAAAGGCAGGCGGACAATGCCGCCATGAATATGTCCGGAAAGTACCAACTCCGCTCCCCATGCCGCATATTCTGGAAAATATTCGGGATTGTGTGCCAACAGAACCCCATAGGTATCCCCGTCTTTTTTACCCAGTAAGGATTCCAGATACTTATCCGGAAGTGGTTTTGTTTTAAACCGTTGAAAATACTGATGTCCAATCTCCAAACCGTAAATGGTAATTCCCCACTCCGGCAATGTAATATGTGTATTGCACAAAGGGGTAATCCCCGCTTCCTTTAAAGCTTTTGTGTACCGCTCTCCCATGTCACCATATTTATCCGCATATATATTTATTTTCTGTTCATGGTTTCCATAGGCATAATAAAGGGGATACTTCTCCTTGAGTCTCGCAAGAAAGGCTACGGTTTTATCAAACTTTTCCTTAGAATGTGCCGTAATCATATCCCCTGCCAATACCACCGCATCCGGTTGTTCTGCCTCAATTGCCTCTAAAAGCTGTATATTATCACGTCCGTACTGATAATTGTGTAAATCCGAAAGCATAATCAGCTTAACAGGCTTTTTTATCTTATCAGAAACAAAATGGTATTTGCGTATCACAAAATGATGGGTGTCATATAAAATCACCCATACCCCTACAATTACTAACAATGCAATTACGGTACATGCAATGGCAAACATCCGTATTCCTCTCAGTCCTTTTCATTTCTCTTATCTGCTATAAAACTTTATAGAGCCCTCTGCGTACGCACAGGGCTCTGCAAGGCTCATTATACCACATTTTAAAGTTCTGTACAAAGATTTTATGGAACTTCCTGAAATCTAGAACAGAAACGCATGGAATACTTTGTATAGATAATCCTTGTAAGTTGCCTTTTCCACATCTTCTGCATAGAGGATGGGAACCCTGCCGATAATGGCATTGTTTAAAAGGTACACTGCTTCTCCTGCGGCTTTACCTGCCTCTATGGGGGCCTGTGCTGTTTCCTGCAAACTGAATTCTTTTACCACCTGACTTAAATCAGAGCCTTCTATGTCCAGATATTGAAATGGTCCGCCGTACACTAAGTTTACTTCATCCTGCACACCACCTTCCACCGGCATTGCAGGTAACACATCCGTATTATTATCTGTATACATCTGACTTACATTATACCCGTAATTTAACAGTGTGGCTGCATCCTGAAAACGGCTTGCCGGATCGGGAGCCCCCATAACTACTGCAATCAAATCAATCCCCTCTTTGGAACCGGTAGCAGAAATACAATATTTTGCTTTGTCTGTGGAACCGGTTTTTAATCCGGTAATCCAGTCATACTGTTTTAACAGTTTATTGGTACTGGACAGGGTAAACTGACTGTCCCCCTGCACAGTAGAATGGGTAATATCCTCCATCCATATGGTAGAATACTCAAAAATTTGCGGATATTTGGTAATCAATTCCCGGGACATAACAGCAACATCCGTTGCAGTGGTATAATGCCCGTCAGAATCCGTCAGTCCGCAGCAATCCTCAAACTTCGTATTATCCATCCCCAATTCTGCAGCTTTTTGATTCATCAATTCCACAAATCCGGTTTCCGAACCGGCTATGTATTCCGCCATGGCTACCGAGGCATCATTACCGGACGCTACGGTAATACACTTTATCATAGTTTCCACTGTCTGGATTTCCCTTTCTTCCAAATAGACCTGGGAACCACCCATGGATTTTGCATAAGCACTGACCATGACTCGGTCATCTAACTTTATTTTTCCTGTCTCTAACTGTTCAAAAATCAATAACAGCGTCATAATTTTTGTGATGCTGGCAGGACTTCTCATTTCATTTGCATTCATTGAAGTAATGACTTTTCCCGTAGATGCCTCCATCAAAATATAAGACGGTGCTGATACCTCCAATGCATTGGCTGCATATGCAGGCATGACACACTGAAACAGCATAACAGCTGTTAACATAAAAGCCATACACCATTTTTTAAATTTACCCAACAAAAAAACACTTCCTACTTTTCCTTTGTAAAGGATATGGAAGTGTAAGTAACATTATGCCTAAATCACAACAAAAGTCCTGAACAAAATGTTCAGGACTTCATTGATTAGTTATATTTACGTTTTCTAGCTGCTTCAGATTTTTTCTTACGTCTTACGCTGGGTTTCTCGTAATGCTCTCTCTTGCGGATTTCCTGCTGGATACCCGCCTTTGCACAACTTCTTTTGAAACGACGTAATGCGCTATCTAAAGTCTCGTTCTCTTTTACGATTACGTTTGACATGCTTGCACCTGACCTCCCTTCAGTCCCTTCAAGCTTCTCGACTGATGTGGGTTAATAATTATGTACAGGACATTTCTGCCCGCATACACACTAAACATTATAACATAAATTCGCTAGCCGTCAACTGTTTTTTTCAAAAAGTTTGAAAGCTATTGCATATATTGCCGGATTCATGGCAAAAAGTATCATTATCTTTAAGCTAACATACCCTCTAACACCTTAGCAGCTTCTTCGATTGCTGCAGGAATGCCTGCGGGATTCTTACCGCCGGCCTGTGCCATATTGGGTCTGCCGCCGCCACCGCCGCCAACCAATGCTGCGATACCCTTAATCAGATTACCTGCGTGAGCACCGTTCTTTACAGCACCGTCGGTTGCCATAGCTACCATGTTAACCTTGCCGTCCTGTCCGGAAAGAAGAACCACAACACCTTCACCCAGCTTTTCCTTCAAGGAATCGCCTAAGTCACGGAGGCCGTTCATATCTACACCGTCAACGTTTGCAGCCAAAAGCTTCATGCCTTTTACTTCTTTTACCTGGTCCATAACATCACCCAGGGCGTCCTTAGCAGCTTTTGCCTTTAAGGATTCGTTTTCAGAAGAAAGTGCTTTGATTTCCGCCTGCATATGCTGCACTTTATCCAGTAAAGTGGCAGGGGTTGCCTTTGCAGCCGCTACTACCTGTGCAAGGTTTTCTTCCATGGCTTTGTAATATGCCATAACATTTGCACCGGTCAGTGCTTCAATTCTTCTGACACCTGCGGAAACACCGCTCTCTGATAAAATCTTAAAGAAAGCAATATCACCGGTGTTCTTTACATGGGTACCGCCACAAAGTTCTACAGAGAAATCTCCCATGGAAACCACTCTTACGGTTTCACCGTATTTCTCGCCAAACAGTGCCATCGCACCTTTTTTCTTAGCATCTTCAATGCCCATTTCTTCGGTTACGACTGCAATATTTTCAAGAATCCTGTCGTTTACAATCTGTTCTACCTTGGCAATCTCATCTGCGGTCATTGCCTGGGAATGGCTGAAGTCAAAACGGGTTCTTGCACTATCCTGATAGGAACCCTGCTGTTCCACATGGTCACCCAGTACC
>JAZNNL010000118.1:0-18023 GCA_045580245.1 Lachnospiraceae bacterium | reverse complement strand
TTCCTTTTTGATTTTCTCTACCCGGAAATCATCCCCCTCTATAACGCTTTGATAAATGTAGCGTCCCTCGTCCACAATAGTGTCATCCTGTATGAGGGCACCTAAAACATAGTGCTTATCCTCAAAATCAAATTCGTCCATAACTGCCATTTCCACATCAGTGCCGTCTTTGGTGGTAATGTGGAAGGTGAGGTATTCGTTGTATACGTTTTCCATAGGTTTACTCCTTTCGTTTACTCACATATAAACATACCACATTCTTTCGGAATTCACAAACTGAAGCGGAGTTTAAAATCCGGCCCCTCCACTTTGTGCGGACCGAAGCGGAGCGTAGATATCGAACCTTCGAGCCCTGACAGGGCTCGAAAACAAAAAGACGATACCGAATGGTATCGTCTTTTTGTTTCTTGAAAGCGCGAGACGGGGATCGAACCCGCGACCCCCTCCTTGGCAAGGAGGTGCTCCACCGCTGAGCCACTCGCGCATTTACCTGTCCGTTTTTCGGACAAGTAATAATTTATCATATGTTTCACTATTTGTCAACATCTGAATTGCACTTTTTTTAAATAAATTTTTGTAGCAATTCAAACAACTTTTATTCTGTGATTTCCAGCTTGTCCGCATACTTAATTCTGTAGATGCGGCGGAGGGAATCATTGATACGTTCTTCAGATATGGTTCCGTTCTGTACAGCTGCCAAAACGCCCTGATATGCCAATTCAAAATCCTCCGGCATCAGAATCATGTCACAACCTGCTTTCAAAGCCAGAATCGCCGCTTCGTCCGCACCGTAATAAGTGCTGATAGCCTCCATATTCATGGCGTCTGTAATAACAATACCATCGTAACCCAATTCTTCCCGCAAAATATCCGTAACAACTACAGATGACAAGGAGCAGGGAATATTGTCTTGCACATCATCTTCCGGTGTTGTATCTGTAATGGCAGGTACGGACAAATGGCTTACCATGATAAAATCTACGCCTGCGTCTATACCATTTTTAAATACCACAAACTCTTCAGCTCTGAATTCATCCAGTGTTCTGTTGGAAACCGCCATACCGGTATGGGTATCTTCGGTACTGCTGCCGATGCCCGGAAAGTGCTTTAAGCAGGCGCTGACACCTGTATCCTCTAATCCCTGCAGCATGGATACCGCCATGGACGATACAATGGCACTATCGCTACCGTATGCCCTGTCACCGATAATACTGTCTTCCGTATTGTGAATATCTGCAACCGGTGCAAAATTCAGATTAAATCCGTAAGTATGCAGATAGGTTGCAACATTTACTCCTGCTTCATAAGCAAGGGAAGGGTCTGCGGCGGAACCAATATCCTGTGCACTACCGATATTCTCTGCCAATCCGGCATCTGCCACACGACTGACGCTGCCTCCTTCTTCGTCTACTGCCAAAAACAACGGATATCTGCTATAAGCCGTTGTATTGGCTAACATTTCCGTAAGTTGTTCCTCTGAACGGATATTTTGTCCAAAATAGATCAAACCGCCTACCGCATACTGGTTCAGTGCATCTTTGGTTCCGTCTCCTGCCTGTACGGCAATATCTACCCCCGTAATAGCTTCCGGTGTTACGACAAAGAGCCCTGCCACTTTATCTTCTAATGGCATTACTTCTATGGCTGCATCTATAATTTCATCCAGCTTTTCTTCCGGTGTTTTTTCAGGAATGGTCTCCGGGGCTTCCGTAGGTTTCACCAAAGTTTCTTCCGTTCCCATCATCTGGTCAATATCCTCCGAAACAGAAGCCTGACTGTCTTCCTGCGCCTGTCTTTGTGCACTGAGGTAATATACCCCACCGATGACACCTGCAATAATCAGACATGCCAATAAGACCAAAGTCAGATATGCCAGTGCCTGATTCCTCTTGCGACGCTTACGGCGTTTTTCCCTTTTTTCCTGCAGATCTGCCTCTGATTCTTTTGAGGGTATAGGGTCTGTGCTTTTCTCCTGTTGTAATTCTGTATTTTCTGCCATATGGATAATCTCCTCATACAATATATAGTATATCATACCCTATTTTCAGACATATTTCTACCCCTAATATCCTAAGATTTAATACGCTTTATCCCCAAAACAGTTACTTATTTATCTGATTTTTCAACACATGAAGAGGACGCACCGATTATTTTCAATCAATGCGTCCTCCTAAACTATGCTATCCACTGGACCTTTCCTCCTATTAAATTATTTCGATGGTTTACTGTTTCCGAATTTTCATCCATATTCTTCTTTTGTATCTTTCCACTTCTTCTTTTGTACTGATTGTACTGTAACGTCAACTCTTTTTTCTGTTGTACTTCGTTACCTCTTCTTGTGTACTTGATTCTTCTCTTTTTCTTTGGTACCTATATTCATTTGTATTTTATATGGATGTTTTGGGGTAAGATTTACGTTTTAGGTGGACCGTACCTCCTTTTCTTTTGTATTTTGTTTATGTAATCTGTTGTGTTCTTGTTTATGGTTTTATTATAACCACCCAAGCACCATTTGTCAACACATTTTTATAAAATTCTTCTTATTTTTTGTCATTTTTTATGTTTTCGACATATTTTTACATTTTTTACCATATTTGGCAATATATTCTATCATCTCGAGTACCAAAATCATACATTTTTATCCATAATTTCAATTTATGTATCGTTGACGGCGGTTTTCCCACACTTTATAATACAGGTATTAACAGTTATTTTTCCTGAAAATGAAGATAAAGATCAAAGAAAGGACCATAATGATGACAAATCAACAGCTTGCTTTTGAATCCACCTCAAAAACCGTTATTAAAAACCTGGCAGCAAGAAATATAGAAGGATATTTTTTTGAAAATTCCGCTGACGCAGTAAAAGCCATTTTAGAAATGATGCCGGAAGGCAGCTCCGTCACCTGGGGCGGCACCGAAACATTCAAAGAAACCGGTATGCTGGCTGCATTACAGGCCGGTAATTACCGCCTGATTGACCGCAGTAAAGCAACCACGCCCGAGGAACACCGCAAAATGTACGGTGAAATGGTAATGGCCGACTACTTCTTTATGAGCAGCAATGCCATTACCTTAAATGGCGAACTGGTGAATATTGACGGCAACTCCAACCGTGTGGGCCTCTTAGTCCATGGTCCCAGACATGTTATGGTCTTAGTGGGAATGAACAAACTTACCGACGACGTAGAATCTGCTATTAAACGTATCCGTACCTATGCATGCCCCGCCAATGCAAAAAGACTAAACAGAAGTACCCCGTGCGGTACTATCGGCAAATGTGGTGAATGCTACTCTAACGAATGCATGTGTAACCAGATTGTCATTACCCGCCGCAGTGGCCACGCCGGACGTATCAAAGTATTCTTCATCGCAGAGAATTTGGGGTATTAAACGAAAAGACTGCATACTAATCGACAAAGGACCCTTGGTCAACACCGGTGCTTAACGAGAGAATATCCTTTATGGATATTTTCGAGTTTAGCATCCGCTGCGTTGACCAGGAGTGAGAACGAGTCCGTGCCGATAGTATGCAGTCTTTTCCTTAGTATACCTTACTCTCTAATCCTTAATTTTCACATCCACCCTACAGCTGGGTTACTACAAAAATATCGTAAATTGCCTTGATTGCCTGCTCAAAGTCTTCATTTGCCACACCAATGATGATGTTTAACTCAGAAGACCCCTGGTCAATCATCTTAACGTTGATGTTTGCATGTGCCAGTGCCGCAAATACTCTGCCTGCAGTACCACGGGTAGCCTTCATACCACGGCCTACCACTGCAATCAGTGCCAAATCAGATTCAATGTCAATAGAATCAGGGTCAGCCAGTCTGTGAAGTCCTGCCACCACTTTCTGCTCTTTGTGCATGAATTCGTCCTGATGTACGAATACAGTCATGGTATCGATACCGGAAGGTACATGTTCGAAAGAGATACCGTTTTCTTCAAATGCCTGCAATACTTTTCTGCCAAAACCTACTTCGGAGTTCATCTTATCTTTTTCGATATTCACAGCGCAGAATCCCTTCTTACCTGCAATACCGGTAATAACGTATTTAGACTTCTGGCAGGTGCTGCCTACAATCCATGTACCTTCATCTTCCGGTGCATTGGTATTACGGATATTGATAGGAATACCCTGCTGACGTACCGGGAAGATAGCGTCTTCATGTAATACGGTAGCACCCATATATGCCAACTCTCGAAGTTCTCTGTAAGTAATCACTTCGATTGCAGCAGGTTTATCAATAATGCGGGGATCTGCTACAAGGAAACCGGATACATCGGTCCAGTTTTCATATACATCAGCCTTGATTGCCTTTGCCACGATGGAACCGGTAATATCGGAACCGCCTCTGGAGAAGGTCTTTACCCTGCCATCTGCGTAAGCACCGTAAAAACCGGGCACTACTGCATTCTTGCATTCTGCCAGTCTTGCGGAAAGTACTTCATTGGTAACCTCTGCATCAAATTCTCCGTCTTCTTTAAAGAAAATCACTTCAGCGGAATCAATAAATTCATAGCCCAGATAAGCCGCCATAATGATACCGTTTAAGTATTCGCCACGGGAAGCTGCATAGTCACTGCCTGCTTTTTCCTTAAAGTTCTTTTCGATTACTTTAAATTCCTCGTCCAAAGAAAGCTCCAGATGCAGTCCGTCAATAATTTCCTGGTATCTTGCCTTGATTGCATCTAATTCTTTGGCAAAATTCTTGCCTGCCTCTGCCAGTGCGTAGCAACCATAAAGCATATCGGTTACTTTGGTATCTGCTGAAAAACGCTTTCCGGGTGCAGAAGGTACTACGAAACTTCTTTCTTTATCTGCTCTGATAATATTACCTACTTTAATAAACTGCTCGGCACTTGCCAAAGAGCTGCCGCCGAATTTTACTACTTTTTTCATCTTATAAAACCATGCCTTTCCATTACCTGCAAATTTAGGTCACAGGTATAAACTATTTTTCAAAAAGAATATCTATCAGGGTGTGACCCTGTGCAACCAGATTGCCGCTTTCCATTGCTTCTTTCTCGTTATAATTCCATGTGTTGTATTTTTCATCTGTACTGTCATACAGCATATACGGTACATTGTCCGACGTATGGGTACGCACTCTGATGGGGGTGGGATGATCCGGTAATACTAACATTCTGAAATCCACACCTTTCTCTTTTAACTGCTCTGCTACAGGTCCGATGACTCTGGTATCCAGATAGTTGATTGCCTGTACCTTTCTTTCCACACTGCCCTGGTGTCCCATTTCGTCGGGCGCTTCCACATGAATGTATACAAAATCGTATCCGTCTTCCGTCAGGGCTTTTACTGCTGCGTCCACCTTGCCTTCATAGTTGGTGTGAAGACCGCCGTTGGCGCCTTCTACTTCTACAACGCCCATACCGGCACCTACTGCAATCCCTTTTAACAGGTCTACCGCAGATACCATCATGCCCTTCTTACCGGTCTTTTCTGCAAAAGAAGTCAGTGCAGGTTTGGTGCCTGCGCCCCAGAACCAGCAACAGTTTGCAGGATTTAATCCCTGTTTCTTTCTTTCGATATTTAAGGGATGATTTACTAAAATTTCATGACTTCTTTCCATCATTTTACGGAACACTTCTTCTTTTGGCAGATACTGTCCGATAACCTGTCCCAGTACATCGTGGGGCGGTGTTAAAGAAATCACTTCGCCTTTATCCCAAATCAGACAATGTCTGTAGCTGGTACCTACATAAAACTGAAATTCTTCGTTTGCCAGTTCTTCCATCACTGCCTTTAACAGAACTGCACAGTCCTCGGTACTGATTTCGGAGGAACTGTGGTCAATAATGGTTTTTTCTGAAAAAGGTACATCCTCTTCGGAAATGGTTACGATGTTGCAACGAAGTGCCACATCCGTATCCTTCATGGGAACACCGATACTCAGTGCTTCTAACGGAGAACGTCCGGAATAATAAATCTTGGGATCGTATCCGATTACGGAAAGATTCGCGGTATCAGAACCGGGATTCATACCGTCGGGAATGGTATGCACCATACCGATTTCGGATTTTTTGCTTAAAGTATCTAAATTGGGGGTTTCTGCATATGCAATAGGAGTTTTTCCTCCCAAACTTTCAATAGGCTCATCCGCCATACCGTCGCCTAAAACTACTACGTATTTCATACTTAAGCCTCCAAACGGATTCTGTTGCCTACTACAAAGTCACTTGCCTGTGCATACAGAGCCGCAAATTCTTTTTCTTTCATAACAGAAGTTACTACACCCACTTCTTCACTTACATCATCTAAGCAAACTTCTTCTACATCACCGAACAATGCCTTTACCTTGTCTACACTGTCCGCCTTGACTCTGAAGAAGAACTTTCTTTCTACATCATCAATATTCTTTAAAGCTGCGTCCTCTGCATCCCAGAAGCACATAATCACTTTACCGATATGTCTTGCGCAGTCGATTACGTCGGATACTACTGCACTGGCGGTAGGTAATTTGCCTGCACCACGTCCGTAGTACATGGAATCACCTAACATATTACCTTTCACAAATACCGCGTTGAATACGCCGTTTACCATATGTAAAGGATGTTCTTTTGAAATCAGGCAGGGCGCAACCATCGCCAGGGTTTCGTCACCGATTTCCTTACTGATTGCAAGAAGCTTAATGGACATATCCATTTTTTTTGCATAAGCAAAATCGCGGGAAGTGATTTTGGTAATCCCTTCGGTATAAATCTTATTGTAATCCACGTTTTTACCGGTCATCAAAGAAGAAAGAATCGCAATCTTACGGCATGCATCGTGTCCTTCCACGTCAGCTTCGGGATTTCTTTCCGCATAGCCCTTTTCCTGTGCCTTCTTTAATACATCATCAAAGTCTGCACCTTCATTTTCCATCTTAGATAAAATATAGTTGGTGGTACCGTTTAAGATACCGGTAATGGCCTCAATTTTTTCTGCAGTCAGAGAATAATTAAGGGGTCTGATAATGGGAATACCGCCGCCTACACTTGCTTCGAATAAATAGTTACATTTATTTGCCTTTGCCAGTTCTAAAAGTTCTGGGCCGTGAGCTGCAACCAGCTCCTTATTGGAGGTACATACGCTCTTTCCTTTAGAAAGTGCCTGCTTGGTAAATTCATAAGCAGGACCTACACCACCCATCACTTCACAGATAATCTGTACTTCCTCGTCTTCCACAATCTGCTTAAAATCATGTACCACTTTATCTTCATAGGGGTCACCGGGAAAATCACGCAAATCTAAGATATACTTTACGTTTAATTCCTCTCCGGCTTTTTTATTTACCACCTCTTTATTCTTTTCAATAATTTCTACAACACCGCTTCCTACTGTGCCGTATCCTAAAACTGCTACCTGAATCATATCTTTTACCTCTCCGTATCTTTATTCTTTTGCCAATATTTTGACATGATGCACACCTTGTTTGTTTTCCATTTCCGCAATCATCTGGGATACATTGCCCGTGGTCTGTAAAATCTGGATACTCAGACTTAAAGACGCCATACCGTTAATGGGAATACTCTGATGAATGGTAAGAATATTTGCTCCGAACTGGGAAATCATGCCCAATACCTCGGACAAGAGCCCCGGTTCATCGTCCATTTGAAACGTCAGGGTAATGGTTTTTCCCTGGGAGTTATCATGGAATTGGAAAATATCATCCTTGTACTTATAAAAAGAACTACGGCTGATGCCTACGGCATCCACCGCTTCCTGAATCGTCAGTACCTTTTCGGTTTCTAAAAGACGTTTCGCTTCCACTACTTTTAGCAATACTTCAGGTACCGCTTTTTCCTTTACTACAAAATAGCCGGTTGTTTCTTTCATATGTATATATACCAACCTTTCCCTACCAATGTGGCAGGACACGCATATCCGCATTGCAAACACATGTGTGTTTATCATACATACATTTTGTTTTCCGTGTCCGTTCACAACAGACACTTGTCTTTTACCGAAAGATAGTTTACCATACATCCCCTGTGAAAGCAATACACAAATTACATAATTTCAAGTCTGTTTTATTCTGTTTTTTAACAATTTTATACATCTGTATCCTCTGATTCCTTACGACGCAGTGCAGATGTCTTGTACTCGATACGAAGCTTGGAATATATAAAATTCTGTCCGGGAAACAGTGTAAAATAGCCGCTAAACACAAAGCTCACCGCACTGGCTATAGCAAAAAGTATGATGCCTTCACTACCGAATATTTCCGCCGCCAGAAAAATACTTGCAATAGGACAGTTCACGGAGCCGCAAAATACTGCAACTAATCCAATGGCTGCCGCAAATTGCGGTGTTAACCCAAAGTATTGTCCAAAGCTTGCCCCAAAGGTTGCGCCCACAATAAATGCAGGGAATACACCACCGCCTTTAAATCCACAGGCTAAAGTAATAGCTGTGAGCAGAAGCTTTAATGCAAAATCCCAAGGATTGGATATTCCTTCCGTCAGTGCTTTCTGTAAAAGTGCATTACCGGAACCATTGTAGTTCTGACTACCGAATAGAAACGTAAGCACTATTATCGCAAATGCTCCTACCACAATACGGATATATTGGTTAGGAATCCACTTCTTCACAAATACATTCAATTCTTTTATGGCAACGCAGAAAGCAATACTGATTACTGCACATAATGCAGCAAACAATCCAACCCGCAACAGGGATTGGGCTGAAACTGCCGGTATACCTACTATCTCAAAAAACAATGGTGTAATCCCCAGTATTCTTGTGACAAAGAAAGCCGTGATAGATGTCAGTAAACAAGGAAGTAATGCTGCATAATAAATAACACCGACACTAATAACTTCCATACTCAGAAAAGTCGCCGTCAGCGGTGTGCCGAACAAAACCGTAACCAGTCCGCTCATACCACACATAATAAACAAACTTCTGTCATTTGAACTTAGCTTAAAATATTTACTCAGCCCTGATGCAATACCACCGCCTAATTGTAATGCCACACCCACTCGTCCTGCAGAACCGCCAAACAAATGCGTAATAATGGTACTAATGCCACTGGTAATACTTACCTGAATAGGCACTTGCTTTTGTTCCCTTACGGAGTCAAATATCAAATCAGCACCTTTATCCTCCGGAATCTGAAACATATGATAAAACTTTACAATAACCAACCCCGCCAAAGGTAACAACCAAATCAGCCAGGGAAACTCTGCCCTTGTATCATTTGCATAACCTATCATCAGATAATATCCTGCGCCCACCAATCCGCAGACAATACCCGTTGTAACTGCAAACAGGCACCATTTTATACAGATACGAATGTAACTGAGACATACAATCCATTTTTTATTTTTATACATGCTTTTCCCCTTTCAAATAAACTGTGTTGCCCTTTGACAAACTTTTGCAAAATACACTCCAAAAGCCCTCCTGCCTTTGAGCAAAAACCCCTATCCGGAGATAGGGGTTTCTCAATCACTTGTTTCTATAAATTAGATAAGAGGATATTTATCCGTTAATTCCTGTACAATTGCTCTTGCTTCGGGCACCTTCTCTTCTCCACCCTTAATTACCATAGCGATAGCTTCTGCAATCTTGTCCATATCTTCGGTATTCATACCGCGGGAGGTAACTGCAGGAGTTCCCAAACGTACACCGCTGGTTACGAAAGGAGACTGGGGATCGTTAGGAATGGTGTTCTTATTACAGGTAATATGTGCTGCATCCAGAAGTTTTTCTACTGCTTTACCGGTCAAGCCAAAGTTAGTCAGGTCTACTAACATCAGGTGGTTGTCGGTACCGCCGGACACAATCTTGATACCACGATCCAAAAGACCCTTACAAAGTGCCTGTGCGTTGTCTGCGATATTCTTCTGGTATTTCTTGAAATCATCGCTTAATGCTTCTTTAAAGCAAACTGCCTTTGCTGCGATAACATGCATCAGAGGACCGCCCTGGATACCGGGGAAGATTGCTTTGTTGAAGTTATATTTTTCAGCAGCTTCTTTATTGCATAAAATCAACCCGCCACTGGGACCTCTTAAGGTCTTGTGGGTAGTAGTGGTTACCACATCTGCGTAAGGAATGGGGCTGGGATGAAGACCTGCTGCCACCAGACCTGCAATATGTGCCATATCTACCATAAGTACTGCGCCAACTTCGTCAGCCACTTCACGGAACTTCTTAAAGTCAATGGTTCTTGCATATGCGGAAGCACCTGCAATAATCATCTTAGGCTTTGCTTCCAAAGCAATTTCACGCAGTTTATCATAATCAATAAAACCGTCATCGTTTACACCGTAAGGCACGATGTTGAAATATTTACCGGACATATTTACCGGGCTTCCGTGTGTTAAATGTCCGCCATGATCTAAGTTCATACCCATAATGGTATCGCCAGGTTTGCATACCGCAAACTGTACTGCCATATTTGCCTGCGCACCGGAGTGGGGCTGTACGTTAGCATAGTCACAACCGAAAAGTTCTTTTGCTCTTTCGATAGCAAGATTTTCTACTACGTCTACGCAGTCACAACCGCCGTAATATCTCTTTCCGGGATATCCTTCTGCATACTTATTGGTTAAGGGGCTGCCCATAGTTGCCATAACCGCTTTGCTTACCCAGTTTTCGGAAGCAATCAGCTCGATATGACTGTTCTGTCTTTCCTGTTCATCCACAATCGCCTGTGCAATTTCAGGGTCAATTGCTTTTACTTCATCTAATGAATACATTTTATCCTCCTCCGGTTCCTGCTTTTTTACATTAACGTGTAAAACACTTAAGAAACATTATAGCATAGCTGGTAATATTTACGCAACACATTTCATTTACATTTCTTTGGTAAACTGATACAATGGATACAGTTTACAGAACCGGTGTATTATCAGATACACCGGAGAATTCTAAAGAAAATTACCGGAGGAATTATGTATCATATTATTATAAACCCTGCATCCCGTTCCGGTCTGGGAAAAAAACTTTGGACCGAAGCCGTAAAACCTGCTTTGGATGAAAAAGGAATTGCATACAAAGCTTACTTTTCCGAAAAGCCCGGTGATGTGGCAGTCCTTTCAAAAAAAATCACCGAAGCATTCGAAAAGCCCGAACCCTGCGATGATATATCTGCAAAAGAACCGCTTTCCCACCAGGATGCCTGCAAGCTGATTATTTTAGGTGGTGACGGCACCGTAAACGAAGCACTGCAGGGCATTTCTTCCGGCACACAGGTTGTCATCGGATATATTCCCACCGGTTCCAGCAATGACTTGGCCCGTGACATAGGTATTTCCAAGAAACCTCTGGAAGCACTTTCCAACATCCTGCAGGCAGAGCAACATCCTGAAAAAATCCGTCCCATGGACAAAGGTATTGTAACCTACCATTCCACTGACCGCGCATTTGCGGTTAGTTGCGGTATCGGTTTTGATGCCGCCGTATGTGAAGAGGCCATGCATTCCAAAATAAAAGATACCTTAAACCGGCTGAAACTGGGCAAACTGACCTACTTAGGCATCGCCCTCAAACAGCTTTTTGCCGCAAAAAAAGTATCCTGTGACTTATATCTGGATGACAAGGCACCGATTCACATAAAAAAAATACTTTTTGCAGCTACCATGACCCACCGTTTTGAAGGCGGTGGCTTCAAGTTCTGTCCAACGGCAGATTATACCGACGGCATTTTTGATCTTTGCGTTGTAGGAAATATTCCCAAGCCGGTTATTCTGTTAGCTTTGCCTACCGCTTTTTTCGGCAAGCACTTTATTTTCCCCGGTGTAAACCATTACAGGGCAAAACAAATCCGTATCAAAACCAGTACTCCTTTAGCAGTACATACAGACGGTGAGTTTCACGGCCATTACAATGAACTGGAAATCAGCTGTGCCCCAAAGGATATCTACTTCATTGCCTGAGGATTCACGAAAGATTTTCTTAAGAAAAACAAAAAGGGATTGCAAAACAAAAAAAAATCGCTATACTTGTGTTGTGTACATGATTAATCTGCTTCCGGCACACTTGCCGTTACGATAGGA
This sequence comes from Lachnospiraceae bacterium, assembly GCA_045580245.1. Classification (GTDB taxonomy): domain Bacteria; phylum Bacillota; class Clostridia; order Lachnospirales; family Lachnospiraceae; genus Acetatifactor. Next base: position 6,012 of record JAZNNL010000118.1, on the reverse strand, counting down.
GTTTTGATTGTGAATCATTTAAAAGCGTTTTATGTAAAATACCGGCACGCCATCCCTGCCGTTTTGTACGGCATTATATATCTGGCCTGGTTTTGTTATCTGGAAAAAACCGTAACCAAACAATACACGGTTATCCATATGGGAATTGATGACTACATTCCTTTTTGCGAAATATTCGTGATTCCCTATATGCTGTGGTTTGCTTACATAGCAGTTGTGTTAGTATATTTTTTCTTCAAAGATAAAACCGATTACTATAAGTTGTGCATTTTTCTGGCAACAGGTATGACAATCTTTTTGATTATCTCTACCCTTTGGCCAAACGGACACCATCTGCGGTTAGAAGAATTTCCCCGCGACAATATCTTTACCCAAATGGTAGCTTCCTTATGGAAAACAGATACTCCCACCAATCTGTGGCCCAGTATCCATGTTTATAATTCCATCGGTGCACATCTGGCCATTGCAAAAAGCAAGCACTTTGCAGATAAAAAAGGCATCCGGATTGCATCTTTTATACTGGCAACCTCCATTATTCTTGCCACTGTATTTATTAAACAACATTCTGTATTTGATGTATTGACAGCTTTCGCATTATCGGTTATAATGTATCTAGTCACTTACAGAAGTGACTTATTTCTGGCAATCAAGCACTCCCTTCGACGGGACAGAGATTCCAGAACACAGATTGGGTAACACCAATCTCCCTAATTTGTTAGCAATATTCATTGCTGAATTCCTAATAAAGCCACTGGACCCCCCCTATGTCCTGTGGCTTTTGCCCTATCTACAGATAAATTTCGGCTTTTTCAAATATATAATTGTTTCTTAAGCCTGATACAAAAATAGCGCCTGTTGCAATTCTTCTCTGTTTTGCAACAAGCGCATTTTATTAGTTAAAGTTAAATATTTTCTGGCAAATCTTATAGGCCGCAACAGAAATCTTGCGTCCGCCTTTCCCGGGAAGATTCATCCCGTTCCCCATAATACCCTGACGCAATTTATAGTACAGTTTTTTATCCTGCTCTTTTAAATATGCCCAGAGCTCTTTCTTAATCTCCAGATGCTCTTCGCTGTCTGCACGGATACAGAGGATGGAAGATACCGTCATAATAATCTCCAGATAGTTATACATATACTGATACCGTTTTTTCCGTTTTGCGATTTCTGCTTTGTTTGCTACAAAATAATCGATCATCAGCTTGTTAACTCTGATTTGCTGATCTATTCTGGAAATCATAATACTTTCGTTGACAGACTGGTCTTCCCTGCCAATATAGTATCTGTAAAAATTCACATCCAGATAATACATATTCTCTACTTTTAACAGTGGTTCAAATACATAAATATTATCTACATAAAAAGTTTTTTCAGGCAGTTTTAATCCGCAATCCCTAAGCAACTGTGTTCTGAAAATAACAGAATGCATTAATATGTAGTGCCCCTTGCTGAAATGTTTGCAGTCTTCCCAGGTAAATATTTTGTCCTGAGGAAGAATCCGCTTATAGCTCATAACCTTTTTACGCTTTTCGCCTTCCTTTTCGTAAACAAAGTTGCTGATAAGCATATCCAGGTGTTTATCCCCGCCCGCAATATTACGCAATGTTTCTAAGATTTTCTGGTATGCGGATTGTTTTACCCAGTCGTCACTGTCTACTACCTTAAAAAATAATCCGGTTGCATTTTCAAGCCCTGCATTTACCGCAGAACCATGTCCGCCGTTTTCCTTATGAATCGCTTTCACTATTGTGGGATATTTGGCAGCATACTCGTCTGCAATTTCTGCTGTATTGTCCTTGGTAGAGCCATCATTCACCACCAGGATTTCCACATCCTCTCCCCCTGTAAGCAACGACTCAATACACTTTCCCATATATGCTGCAGAATTATAACAAGGTATTGCAATACTTAATAATTTCATTCCGTGTTCCTCCTATATTTTTCATTCCCCTGTTTTATTTCCAAATATTTGGTATACGCCTGAAAAGCTGACGGCAACGGATATTTTTCTTCTGCCTGTGCTGCCTCTGCAAAAATCCAGTTTTCCTTTAACGGCGATTCCTTCTTTTCAGCCAGCTCGTCCACACGTATCATATACGCCTTCATATGCCATTCTTTATGTGTAAAGATATGTGTTGCATCTGATAGCGGTAATATTCTTAATGCCTTTAATCCCTTTTGTGAAATCCAGTCTACCACTTCTTCTGCCGTTTTGTATCCTTCCAGGGAAGGAAATTCATACATACCGGCTAACAGACCTTTTTCAGGGCGCTTATGCAGGGCAACCGTACCGGCATCCCGGATAATCATGATTGTTTTTTCTTCAACACTGCGCGCCTTTTTCTTCCCCTTTTTAGGATATTGGGACTGCACATTATTTTCCTTTGCCTTACAAATATCTTTCAGCGGGCATTCCTCACACTTCGGTGCACCGTTTGGTATGCAGACCATTGCACCAATCTCCATCATTGCCTGATTAAAATCCCCCGGTCTCGCCGGCATAATGGCAAGCAGTTCCTCTTCTGTTTTTTTCTTCACCGCAGGAAGTAAAATATCTTCTTCGCTCATGGTAATGCGGGATATCACCCGTAAAACATTACCGTCCACTGCAGGTACTTTCTTTCCGTATGCAATGGAAGCGATTGCTCCGGCCGTATAACTGCCGATTCCTTTTAATTTTAACAACTCCTCACAAGAGGAAGGCATAACGCCGCCATACTCTTCCATAATCTGCATAGCCGCCTTTTTCAGATTCCGTGCCCGGCTGTAATACCCCAGGCCCTCCCACAGCTTTAACAATTTTTCCTCTTCTGCAAGGGCAAGCGTCTCTATATCCGGAAGTGCTTCCATAAATCGTTCAAAGTACGGCTTCACTGCTTCCACTCTGGTCTGTTGCAACATAATTTCCGATACCCAGACACGGTAAGGCGTTGCATTTTCTCTCCATGGCAATATCCGCCTATTGCTATCATACCACTTTAACAAAGGTTTGGGAATGTCCTTTAAACATCCTTTTCTTAATATTCTCTTAGGATTTGCCTTCTTTTGTTTGTCACTACCATATATTTTTTCAAAAATTGGGTCGTCGCCCAATCGCACTTCAACTTCTTTGTGTATTTTCATGCTATCCGGCTCTACCATACAGTCATAAGCCAGAATTTTAACCCCGGCTTTTTTTGCCCGTACAAGCACCTCTGCAAATTCCGGTTGCATAACTTTATTGGGTACAAAATACTTAACATCCTGCATTTGAATGACAAAAAGAATATAGGTTTCATATCCGTTTTTTGTGGCTTCTATCAATTCTTCCACATGCTTTACGGCTCTTTCGGAAGGCGCATCGGGAAACAGTACCACATCCTCAGCCTCTAACGTGACACCCTTTACTTCCATAAAAATCTTTCTGTCCGGCGTTTCTGCATAAAAATCAAACCGGGAGTTTCCATATGTAGTTTCCGGACGCACAAAAGACAGGTCCGTCAGGAGTCCGCCTTCTGAAAGCCATTCTCCTACCGCCCTGTTCGGTGCCTGTGAATCCATATTGATGATTCGGTTGTTTTTCTCTACTGCCACCAAATCATAGGCCGTAGACCGTTTGGAATTTAAACTTTTTTCCAGATACACCACAGAATGCGGTACTAAGAGTTCCTTACACCTGCCGGTATTCTTTACATGTACCGTCTCTACTTTTCCGGCAATTTCCACTTCTGCGATAAAGCGATTGGGTCTTTTTAAAAAAGACCCTTTCACAATATTATGATACTTCATTTATTTTTCTGTCCATCCTGTAAATATTTGTTCCATCCTTCCATTGCGTTTTCAGCGGTACCCTTGCCGCCGGGACAACCTCTGCTGCCATCTGTGTATTGGAAGGCTGGTCATCAAAGAATATCTGTGCACCGAAAGATGAAAGCACCTCTTTTTTCGAAATCCCGCCTAAGAAAAAAGCTTCATCAATGCGGATATCCCAATGGCGCAATGTACGTATAACCCGTTCATGTGCCGGTGCACTTCTGGCTGTTACCAATGCTGTTCTGATACAATTGCCTGCCTCGGGCAATTCCTTCTGTAAATCCGACAGCACTTTTAAAAACCTGGCAAAAGGTCCTGCATGAAGCGGCAACTGTGCATTTTTCTTTTCGCTGTCAGAAAACGCTTCCAATCCGCGTTCCCTAAAAATCTGCTCGGCTTCATCAGAAAACACTACCGCATCCCCATCAAAAGCAATACGTATCATTGCCTCCATGGTATGACCATCTCTTTTCTCACCGGTATTACCTGCCTTCTTCACAGCCTTTTGAGAGACTCTCTCACAAAGCACACTGTTTTCACATACAATGCCCGCAGCAATGCCGGCATCTATCGCTGCCTGTACATCCTTTTCCGATGCCGACAAAAACAAATCTGTATGAAATGCCGTCAGATAAGGTACCGGAGAAGCTCCGCTTAAAAACATGGCTCTGGTAATTTCTAAGTTATAATGCTCTATAGAATGAAAAATCCTAAGCGATATATCCGGATTGTTGCTTGAATACAAAATGACCTCTACCTTATTGTTCCACCCTTCAAGACGGTTTAACTGTAACAGTGCCTGTATCAAAGCAAACGCCGGTCCCGGCGGCAGTATTTCTTCTTCATGTGCCGTCTGGTATTTCGCATAAGCTTCTAACCCCTGTTCTTCATACAGACGATTCTCTTTTTGCAAATCAAATAGTGCTCTGGCAGATACACCTATCACGACTCTGTTATCCAGGCTGTAAACCATAAGAACCTCCTTTTTAGATTCCTATGGTATGTATGCCGGGTAACCCAACGCCGATTATCTCTTCTGTCTGCCATAAAGCATTAGCGGAGTCTGTTACACTCAAATCTGTCAAAAGTAAGGAGACAGTTTTTCAAGCCTTGATACCGTTCCTCCGTAGAGCCATCCTGAATTTCCACATCGCAAGCAATGGCCATCGTGGTAATCATTTCATCCGTAATCCGGTGTTCAAGTCCTACCAAAATCTGTAACTTTTCCTCGTAGGTGTCCGCATCCAAAAACTTCATCACCATAGGATCTATATGCAATTCTTCCGTGTTTTCATTATCCTTCTCACACACTGCAGCATTTGCTGCGATGTCTTCTTTTGTTTCTATCACTTCAAAGCGTTTCTCCTGCTTCGCCTCCGGATATTTATTTTTATCCAGCACTTCCACAAAACTCTCAAGAGGTCTGGCATAGATTTGATACGCACCATATAGTGCCTGATAAATGACCAGCTTTTCTCCGGTTTCTGAATGCTCCGCAACAGCTAATACCTGATATAAATTACCTTTAAAGTGTTTATAAATCTCATAAGCTCTCGGCATTTGGGACATAATTTTCTCCTTTCAACGCAGATGCGTTCCTATTTATTATAATCCCAAATCTGTTGCTTGTCATGCATTTCCTTCGACAGAATATGTAAAGCTGCAGTTTTCATCCCAAAAGGCCAACATACGCAATTCTTCAATCAGTTCTGCCTTTTCTTCCTCCGAAAACTTATCCAGTCTTCTATGATGAATGGTAACCGTATATACCCTGCTTCCGTCTTCTTCTACCATGCGGGTAATCATAACGCCGCTATTAACCAAGCCTTCCGTATTTAAGTATCCTTTTATATCAGCAAGGTACTCTTTTTCAAGCGCCTGATAAAATGCTTCTGTTTCTTTCCGATTATGGCACTCGCTACTCTGTACTGTTTGGGTAGCTAATAAAAAGATTGTCAGCATCAAAAATATAGTTCCCACCAAAAATCCGACTGTTTTTTTCACGTTCTGTTCCTCCTTTGTTTAGGATTTGTTTGGTTTGTTGAGCTAACTATATTACACATGATGTACAATAAAACTCCCACAAAAAGGACTATTGCCACCTTAAATTGTAAAATTAAATGCCAGAAATATCATACTTTTACTCTTACAATCATGCATTTACTTTTACAAATCTTTGTTATATACGATAATACTCATAAGCTGTCTGACCAGAAAGGA
>JAZNNL010000117.1:0-3296 GCA_045580245.1 Lachnospiraceae bacterium | reverse complement strand
GCCGGCATCACTCACTTATCGCAGAATATCCCCTTGCTGTAAAACCTTCTCCGCTTCATACTTTTTAATCAGCAAAGAACCATCCACTGTACGCACAATAGGATGCCCATCAAAAACATCAATCACTTCTCCCGGAGCATAATTCGAGAAATCTATCATTTCATCAAAGGGCTGTGCTTCCCAGATGATAACTTTTTCTTCACCCACAAATGCAAAGGCGCCCGGAAAAGGGGCCGCCACACCACGAATCAGATTGTAAATCTCTCTGGTTCTTGCGTGGAAGTCAATTTTACCGTCTGCCGCAGTTCTCTTTTCATACCAGGAATCAAAATCCTTGGAATCCTGTCTGATACTGATATTTCCTTCCGCATAGGCTTTTAGGAGCTTACGGATTAAGTTCTTAGAACAAATCATATTCTTGTACTGCGCCGTGCGGATATCGTCATGGGGCGTAATGGAAAACATTTCTGTAGCAAAAATGTTAGGGCTGTCCGCTTTTTCATCATAGCGGAACATATTTAAATTAAACCGGGTATCCCCCAGAATAATAGACCAGTTTAACGGAGAACGTCCTCTGCCAAAGGGCAAATAGCCACAGTTACCATGGAATCCGTAAATACCGTATTTGAATTTATCCAGTACGGAGGCAGGTATCAGTCTCTGCCATCCCATGGAAATACCGATTTCAAATTCATTTTCAGAAAGAAACTTCTGGGTTTTTTCATCCGTTAAAAAATAACTGTCAGCTTCGTGCACGGGGATACCGTATTTTTCAGTCAAAACAGATAATCCCTTATAACCGGAAATATCATTTTTCTTCGTTACTTCGGGACTGATGGTAATCACCAAATCTACCGGACAGATATTTTCCTGTATGAAAGATACTATATTTTCTGAGGTGTCTTTAACACCAAATACTACTACCTTATATCGCATAAAGTTCCTCCATGCCAAAATCATCCGACAGATAAATCAGTACCTTTTCTTAATCGGATTACAGATTCTCCTTGTACCAGTCAATTGCCAGCGCAATCCCTTTTGCAAAATCATACTCGGGATCATAGCCCAGCAGTTCTCTTGCTTTGGTAATATCTGCATTGGAATCCCTGATATCACCTGCACGGGCAGGGCCGTAGATAGGTTCGATATCTTTATCCAGTGCTTTACACAGGGCATTGTAAATATCGATTAAAAATTCTCTGCCGCCTGCACCGATATTGAAGGCTTCACCGCCTGCTTCACTTGACGCCAGACAAGCCTTTAAGTTTGCTTCGATTACATTGTCAATATAGGTAAAATCACGGGACTGTCTGCCATCACCGTTGATGGTAGGCACTTCGTCATTTAACAAAAGCTTGATAAACTTCGGAATAACAGCCGCATACATACCCTCAGGATTCTGTCTTCTGCCGAATACGTTAAAGTATCTGAGACCATAAGTATCCAATCCATACAATTTTTTGTAGAGTTTACCGTACTCTTCGTCCACTCTCTTAGTCAGCGCATAAGGAGAAAGGAGATTTCCCTCCTGGCCTTCTTTTTTGGGAAGTACAGGATGGTCGCCGTATACAGAAGAACTGGATGCGTAAACAAATTTCTTTACACCATTCTGTCTTGCTGCTTCCATCATGTTTAAAGTGCCGCGGATATTGATTTCCTCGTAAAGAAGAGGCATCTCAATACTTCTGGGCACACTGCCCCATGCCGCCTGATTCAGCACATAATCCACACCCTTGCAGGCATCCATACAAGTATCCAAATCTCTGATATCACCTTTGATAAAGGTAAATCTGTCATTGTCTTCCAGATGTGCAATATTGTCGTAGTTGCCGGTGGAAAGGTTGTCCAGACATCTTACGGTATAACCCAGTTCTATAATCGCATCACATAAGTTAGAGCCGATAAAGCCGGCACCACCGGTTACTAAAAATACGCTGTTATCGTCAAATTTTAAATTCTTATAGCCCATGATTTCCTCCTACAGTCTCCAGTAATTGTAGCCTGCTTCTTCAAACTCTTTACGGTTAAACAGCCCCTTAATATCCAAAAGCACTTTCTGCTTGTTACCTGCATTAAAGAATGCTGCAATATCTTCTTTGGTAAGCTTTAAGAAATCATCATGTGCCACCGCAACAATAACCGCATCCATATCCTTGATATCTTCCATCTTGCCGAAAGTAATACCATACAGGTGCAGTGCTTCTTCTGCATCTGCCGCAGGGTCTACTACCAGAGGTGTGATACCGTATTCCATCAATTCATTGTAAATATCGATAATCTTAGTATTTCTGGTGTCAGGACAGTTTTCCTTAAAGGTAAAGCCCAAAATCGCAACCTTTGCATTTTTTACGGAAAGGTCAGCCTTAATCAGATTCTTTACAAGGCTTTCAGCCACATATTTACCCATATCGTCATTGATACGGCGACCGGATAAAATAATCTGAGAGTGATATCCCAACTGTTCTGCCTTGTAGGTCAGATAATAGGGGTCAACGCCGATACAGTGTCCGCCTACCAGACCGGGATAGAACTTAAGGAAGTTCCACTTGGTACCTGCTGCCTTTAAAACAGCCTGGGTGTCGATGCCCATTCTGTTAAAGATAATGGATAATTCATTCATAAACGCAATATTAATATCACGCTGGCTGTTTTCGATTACCTTTGCAGCTTCTGCCACTTTAATGGATTCTGCACGGTACACGCCCGCATCTACAACCAGTTCATATACTTTTGCAATTTCATCCAAAGATTCTTCATCCATACCGGATACAATTTTTGTAATGGTTTCTAATCGGTGCACCTTGTCACCGGGGTTAATTCTCTCAGGAGAGTAACCGATTTTAAAGTCTACGCCACATTTTAAACCGGATTCTTTTTCCAGAATCGGTACACAGATATCTTCGGTTACGCCGGGATATACGGTAGATTCAAATACAACAATAGAACCCTTGGTCAGATTCTGTCCAAGCAGTCTGCTGGCACCTTCTACCGGTGTCAAATCAGGAGTATGGTCATCATTTACCGGAGTAGGCACTGCTACGATATGGAATTTTGCTTCCTTTAATCGGGAAGGGTCTGCAGTAAAATCAACTGTGGTATTCTTAATCACTTCATTCCCCACTTCGTTGGTAGGGTCAATACCGTTTTTGTAGAGATCGATTTTCTTCGCATTTAAGTCGAAACCTACTACCTTAATTTTTTTAGCAAAGGCTACGGCAATAGGCATACCTACGTATCCTAAACCTACCAGTGATAATTTTTCTTCTCCGCTTACAAGTTTTTCGTACAAGCTCATT